>CABUVC010000100.1 GCA_902494855.1 uncultured Collinsella sp. | reverse complement strand
CATGCCGCCGAAGCTGAACGGCAGATTGCCCGCCAGATGGCTTCGCAGCGTCGGCCGGTCCGGCGTTCGGTAGAACGCCGGAACCCCTTAGTCGTGGTATTCGCCGCGGTCCCACTTCTCGAGGAACTCGTCAAAGAAGTGCGGGTCGGCCTGAGCCTCGGCGTCGGCCTTGTTGCAGGCGTCGATCTTGGCGATCAGGGCATCGTGCTCGGGGGTCTTCTCGTAGGGCTCCTCCAGGAAGGCAAGCATGATGTCGGCCATCAGGAATTCGCCGGTGATCTTGCCGCCAAAGCCCACGATGTTGGCGTTGAGCTCGCGACGGGCATACAGGGCAGAGGTCATGTCGCGGACCAGCGCGCAGCGGGCGCCGGGAACCTTGTTGACGGCGTTGGTGATGCCGATGCCGGTGCCGCACAGGGCCACGCCAAAGTCGGCCTTGCCGCTAGCAACAGCCTCGCCCACGGCCTTACCGTAGATGGGATAGTGCGTACGGGTGTGGCTGTAGGTGCCGCAGTCGAGCACCTTGTAGCCAGCCTGCTCCAGGCGGTCGGCCAGATAGATCTTCTCGTCCGTAACGATATGGTCGCAACCGATTGCGATGGTCTTCTTCATCAGAACGTCCTTTCGTCTGAATTCACAAGTTGAGGTAGAAGTTCGAGTTCTCGGTGGCTCTCGTTAGGCCATCTTGTTGAGCATGTCGACACGGATCTGGTGACGGCCGCCGGCGTACTGGGCGCGCAGGAACTCGCGGGCGATCTTCTTGGCGACCTCGGTGCCCACAACGCCCGGGCCCATGGTGACCATGCGCGAGCCGTTGTGCTCGCGGGTCATGTAAGCGGAACGCTCGTCGGAAATGTTGGCGACGACCATGCCCTTGATCTTGACGGCGGCCATATAGGAGCCGACGCCGTACTTATCGAATGCGAAGCCCTGGGAATCCTTGTGCTCCAGCAGGTCCTTGGCAACGGCGGTCGCGGAATCGACAAAGTCCGCAGCAGGGGTCTCGGAATAGTCGACGACCTCGTGACCGTCGGCGATGAGCATCTCCTTGATGGACTCCTTCATCGACATACCGTCGGCATCGGAAGCGATTACAACCCTCATGACATCCTCCTTGAGAGATACGCAGGTGCGTAGTTTCTGTTTGGAAGTGTTGAATCGCGTTCAGGTCCGGGCATCTGAATGTGCGGTTCTTCACTGTTCATGTTTATTTGAACACATTCAAACATTTACTGCAATAACTATTTGTTTATCTTTGTTCTTTTTTGAACAAATACCGTTCGCGGATGATTGGCGACCGTTTAGGCTCAGGGAAGGCCCGGCTTACCACGTATTCAACAAACAAAAAGGGCGGCCGAGAACGCATCTCGGCCGCCCTTCGGCGGTATGCCTCGGTATATACAGTTGTTTAAGTTACTCGAACTGCCCACCCTTTTTGGCGTGCTTGGACGGAGCACTCAGAAAGCGGCCCGTCAGATAGTTCGCCGGGCCGGAGATATCGATCCCCAGCAGGGTGTGGCCCAGCCACAGAAACGCCACGAGCACCAGTAGAGGAATCACACACGAGGTCACGATCATCACGATGACGCCTTCGATGAGGTCGGTCACCTGTTGCACGATCTCATCGGTCATCTGCTTGGCGCCGCTGGTCACCGACGTGACGAGACCCGAGGCACCGTCGGCAAGCTGCTCAAGCACGCTCTTGGACTCTGTGGACTCGGTCTTTTTCTTGCTTGCTTTGGAGCTGTCGCTATCTGCCGCACTCACAGCGTCGGCCGCCTTTTGCTCGGCTGCCTCGATGCTCACTCGATACGTTTCGTCGACCTTTTGCGACACCCATACGCTTGCAGGCACCAACGCCATGCCGATCATGGCAACCACCAGCACGCGAGTCGCCACGCGGCGCAGGACGGCGCTCGTGCTCCAGCGCCCATGAATGCCAAGCGACACCGCAAAGAGCACCAACGCAAACGGGATTAAGGTGCCTAGGCCAACCGACCACAAAATAGTCAGCAGATATTTCTCGAGATAGAGCACGGCAAGCACGATGCCCAAGTTGCCTGAAAGCTGCGCGAGCTGCTCGGCAACCGGCGTTCCCGTATCACCCGGCAGCGCGGTAATGCCCGCAGATAGCGCCACGCACGAGGTCGTGAGCGCCAGTACGTTACCTTTCTTTTGATCGATGACCTCGATGGTGGAGTCCCAAGTCTTGGTATCGGCAAAATGCGGACGAGCTACAAAGCCCGACAGCAGCGCCAGCACCACGAGCGCAACGATAAAGCCAATCTGCAGCTTTTTGTTTGCGCACACGACATCGGACAGGCTGGGCTGCAGCTCGGTTACCGTCGTATGCTCGGTTATCTGGACAGGACGCCCATGAGCCATCTCATACGCGTCTCTTTTTTGAATTGATCCGTTGTCCGGCATTTGGATACCTCCTCATTCCGGCCTGTATTGCGGTGGAAAGTATACCCACCCATCGAAAAACCGAACGGCAGGAGGCGCAACAAGCTGCTGCATAATCCGCCCGCCATGAAATGGGCCCATCTACTACGTTTAACCGCCCATCCCCGACCATGCCACAAAGCGAAAAAACAAAACCGCAGGTAGAAGTCCTGCGATTTTTCATGAAACGCGGGTGTGTTCGAGGGTATCGGGTTAAACGTAGTAGATGAGCCAGTTTCGTGGCGAGCGCTGCCAACCGATCCTCCGGGGACGGGAAAAGTGGGTCATTTGGGGCTGTCGGCCCCTATTTCGCCGCAACCTAGATAGGTGGGATACAGAAAAACCCTGCCGCGGATAGCGGCAGGGTTTTTGGAAGGGGACGAGGTTGTGCGAGCTCGTTAGGCGAGCTTGGCCTCGAGCTCAGCGATGCGCTTGTAGGCATCGATGGTAAAGCGGGCCTGCTTCTCCAGGATCATAGTGGTCATGAGAGTGTCCTGAGCGTGGGCCATGATGAAGGTCATCTCCATCTCGCCGCCGCCGGCCTCCTGCGAAAGCAGCTTGGTCTGCGTGTCGTGGGCACCGATAAGTGCATCGCTGGCATCCTTGTGCAGCTGTTCGGCCTTCTCAAAATCACCCTCGCGAGCAGCATCGAGCGCTGCAAGCAGATCGGTCTGGGCGTCACCTGCGTATGCGACAATCTCGAATCCAACCATCGAGATTTCTTCTTTGGTTGCCATATTGCGTTCCTTTCACATATGAACCAATGGAGAGCATCGCGTCCGGGCATACGCGCTGCGTTCTGTATGGCAGAAACATTAGCATTCAAACAAAAAAGAACATCGCAAAACGTAATTTCGAGCTATGAACGGTCAATTTTCGTCCGTGAACGGTTTTTAAACCAATCTGAACAGTATCGAACACAGTTAGCGGCAACCCAAACAGGACCGCACCCTAACGCAAATCGCGCACCGTATCGCCCTCTACGAGCACACCGGGGATCAGCATGTGCTCCACGCCAGACGCACCTCCCTCGGCGCCGGCAATCTTGTCGACCGCCCACATGCCGACGCGCTTGTTGTCAAAGCGTACCGTCGTCAGGCGACGGTCGGGCACGATATCGCCCAGGCTGTCATCAACACCCACCACGCTCACATCCTGGGGCACGCGCTTTCCGCGCGACTCGAGCCCGCGAATGCAGCCGTAGGCCATGGCGTCGTTAGAAGCATAAATGGCCGTACAGGTCGGATCGTCCGCCAGAGCCTGACCGGCAGCATACCCGCTCTGCGCTGTCCAATCGCCACGGACGAGCCGCGGCGGCTCAATACCATGCACGCGCAATGTCTCGCGCCAGCCCTCCTCGCGTTGCATGCCCGAAAGCGAGCGCTCGGGGCACGAGATAAAGTGCACGGTCTTGTGCCCCTGCCCCAGCAAGTACTCGACAACCTGGCGCGAGCAATCGAACTGATCGTTATCAACCGTCGAGCACAGCGGGTGCTCCAGCATGGTAACGAGCACCGTCTGCATACCGGGCAGCGGCTCAAAGGTGCCAAAGTCCGCCGGCATGCGGTTCATGATCACGACCATGCCGTCCACTGGCAGTGCGCTCATGCGCGACGATGCGCTCTCGAGGGTATAGGGGTGTCCATCTACTTTAGTGAGGGTAATGGCATAGCCGTGTTTGTCGGCCGCGGCGGCAAAGCCCTCCATACGGTCGAGGTTGCCGGTACCGGTAATGTTGAACATGGCGACGCCGACGGTCTTGAACTTGCCGCGACGCAGCGAACGGCCGGCAAAGTTTGGACGATACCCCAGCTCGCGCATGGCGGCACGCACGCGCTCCTTGGTCTCGGGGCGCACGCTGGGCGAATCGTGCACGGTGCGCGAGACCGTCTGCTCCGAGACGCCCGCGAGACGCGCTACGTCCTTAACGGAAACCGATTTTTTAACAGCGGCCATAGGTCGATCTTTCTATGTCAACGATGCCATTGATGGCATCCTACGCAGTTATTTTGAACACTTTCAAGTATATCTAACGCCTCCTCCGCCATACGCTCACCACCCAAAACCTACCGTTCACCGACAATCCCGCTTCCACGAACGGCTTTTGTCGCCCAAATGTTAACGTTGCCATTGTGCAAACACAGAGCCACCGGGCGGCTCAAACGTTCACGCGTAAGGAATCGATGGTTCGCAGGCATAGGAACCACCGGTTCGCGTCTTTTTTTTGTGTCGCAAAATGGCAACGTCAACATTTTGGCAACCGAACGCCAAAAGCTACCATCGTTGCTAACCCACCGACTCTTAGGAGCATTGCATGGAGCAACTCATCGCCATCATCGAAAAGGGCCAGCCCTTTTTCAACGCGATCGCCCGCAACAAGTACCTCAAGGCGATCCGCGACGGCTTTATCTCCGTCATCCCCATCATCATCTTCTCGTCCATCTTCTGCCTGGTAGCCTCGGTCCCCAACATCTGGGGTTTCTACTGGCCCGATGACATCAACAACGCCCTGTGGAAGTGCTACAACTACTCCATGGGCATCCTGGCCATCGCCTGCGCCGCCACCACGGCCAAGCACTTCGCCGACGCCCAGAACCGCGATCTACCCAAGAACAACCAGATCAACTTCATCTCGTGCATGTGCGCAGCCATCATCGGCTTCTTGCTCCTTTCGAGCGACACGATCGCCACGGACGCTGCCAGCGGCTTCAACACCACCTACCTTGGTTCCAAAGGCCTGTTGACCGCCTTTATCGCTGCGTTTGTGACCGGCATCATCTACAAGTTCTTCATTAAGCGCAACATCACCGTCAAGATGCCCGAGCAGGTTCCGCCCAACATCTCGCAGACCTTTAAGGACATCATCCCCTTCTCCGTCTGCATCACCGTCTTTTGGGTCTTTGACATCGTCTTCCGCGCTGCTTTTGGCTTCTGCTTTGCCCAGGGCGTCATCCAGGTGTTCCAGCCCCTGTTCACCGCTGCCGACGGCTACATCGGCCTTGCTGTGATCTACGGCGCCATGAGCCTGTTCTGGTTCGTCGGCGTCCACGGTCCCTCGATCGTCGAGCCCGCCATCGCCGCCGCGCTCGTTGCCAACATGACCGACAACCTGGCTGCGTTCCAGGCCGGCGAGCACGCCTCCGCTGTTCTGACGCAGGGCGCCCAGTACTTCGTCGTCTGCATGGGCGGCACCGGCGCCACGCTCGTCCTGGTCTTTATGTTCTGCTTCCTGGCCAAGTCCCAGGAGATGCGCGCTGTCGGTAAGGCCGCCATCGTCCCGGTCTGCTTTGCCGTCAACGAGCCGCTGCTGTTCGCCGCGCCTATCGTGCTCAACCCCGTCTTCTTTGTCCCGTTTGTCTTTGCCCCGATCGCCAACATCTGGATCCTCAAGATCTTTATCGACTTCTTGGGCATGAACGGCTTTATGTACACCCTGCCTTGGACCGTCCCCGGCCCCATCGGTACCATCATGGGCCTGGGCTTCCAGCCGCTCGCCTTTGTGATGCTCGCCCTTATCCTGGTCGTCGACTTCGTTCTGTACTACCCGTTCTTCCGTGCCTATGACGCCCAGAAGTGCGCCGAGGAGGCCGAGATCTCCCAGGAGGAGCTCGCCGCCAAGAACGCCGAGAAGGCCGCCAAGCTCAACGATGCCTT
>CABUVC010000099.1 GCA_902494855.1 uncultured Collinsella sp. | reverse complement strand
TTCGACGCCCGCGGCACGCGTGGGCTGGGTTGTGGCCGACGAAGAGGTATCCAACCGCATCCGCACCTACCGCGATTACACCATGATCTGCGGCGGCGTGTTCAATGACGCCCTGGCGACCTACGTGCTCGAGCACAAGGACAAGATCCTCGAGCGCAATCGCAAGATCGTGTTTGGCAACCGCGATATCGCGCAGGCTTGGATCGATACGCAGCACCGCGTTTCCTGGACGGCGCCGCAGGGCGTGTCCACCTCGTTTATCCAGCTTGATATTCCCGAGGACGACGAGGAGTTCTGCAAGCGCCTGCTGTCCGAGAGGGGAGTGCTGCTGGTACCCGGCAGCCGCTTTGAGCTTCCCTGTGGCGCACGCCTGGGCTACTGCGCGAGCGAGGACGTTCTGCGTGAGGGCCTGAGGCTTTTGGGCGAGGCACTGGCGGAGTTCGATCGCTAGGATTCCGATGATCTTCGATGGCCTTATCTAAATTGGCCAAAGATAATCGAAAACGGACCCGTTTCCCTAGTGAAGCGGGTCCGTTTTTCTATACCGAAAAGTCAAGTTGTTACAAATGGGGCCGTAAAGCGAGCCGGTATCCGCTGGGCCTTATACTGAGTTTCCGGTGAACGGTATCAAGCGTCTGGTAAACGGTAATTAATTTACCAGAAATGAATAGGACAAACTTTTTTCTGAATAAAAATGAAAATGGTTGAGACACGGTATGAACCGCTAATTCTATTCATAGCTTTATTGGAAATATGCAATATGAGGGTGGTTTAGCAAAGTTTAGTTCCATTTGATTTTAGGATTGAAAACGCGTTTAAGCACGTAAATACGCTTTATTAAGATGAAGTGTGCCATGCGTGAAGTATATGTGTATGCCGTTCACCCCCTATAAAAAACCGTTCGGGGGCAAGGTGGAAGTATGAGCTGATTTTGGATATAAATATGTCGTCAGCAATAACGCCTCACACGGAGGGGCGCTAACGAATCGGCCCTGACAAGGGCCCGAAAGAAAGGTAGGAGGCCATGACGAAAGGTCTGCACGTGCCTTCCGAGATCGGCAAGCTCAGGAAGGTCTGCCTGCACCGTCCCGGCGACGAGCTCCTCAACCTGCCGCCCGACGAGCTCGAGCGACTCCTGTTCGACGACGTCCCGTTCCTGGAGGTCGCGCAGCAGGAGCACGACACCTTCGCCCAGATCCTGAGGGACCAGGGCGTGGAGGTCCTCTATCTCGAGAACCTCGTCGCCGAGGTGTTCGACCAGGTCCCCGGCGCCCGCGCCGAGTTCACCGACCAGTACATCGCCGAGGCCGGCATCCGCGGCCAGCACATGCCGCAGATCGTCCGCGAGAAGCTGGACTCCATCGAGGACAACCTCGAGTTCGTCAAGAAGACCATGGCCGGCATGACCAAGTCCGAGATCGACATGCCCCTCACGGCCTCCACGACCCTCGACTCCCTGGTCAACTCCGAGTCCGAGTCCGACCTGATCATCGACCCGATGCCCAACCTCTACTTCACCCGCGACCCGTTCGCGGTCGTCGGCGAGGGCGTCAACCTCAACCGCATGTACTCGGTCACCCGCAACCGCGAGACCCTGTACGGCAAGTACGTCTTCAAGTACCACCCCGACTACAAGGACGTCTCGCTGTACTTCCGCCGCGACTGCCAGTTCCACACCGAGGGCGGCGACGTGCTGAACATCAACGAGAAGACCCTCGCCGTCGGCATCTCCCAGCGCACCCAGGCCGCCGCGATCGACGTCATGGCCCAGAACATCTTCTGGAACTCCGACTCCAAGGTCGAGCGCATCCTGGCCTTCGACATCCCGGTCTCCCGCGCCTTCATGCACCTCGACACGGTCTTCACCCAGATCGACGTCGATAAGTTCACGATCCACCCCGCCATCATGGGCACCCTGCGCGTCTACGAGCTGACCGCCGGCAAGAACCCGGGCGACGTGAACATCCGCCTGATCGAGGACACCCTCGAGCACGTCCTGGAGGACGCCACCGGCGTCGACCAGGTCAAGCTGATCCCCTGCGGCGGCGGCGACCCGATCGCGGCCTCCCGCGAGCAGTGGAACGACGGCTCCAACACCCTGTGCGTCGAGCCCGGCAAGATCTGCGTCTACGCCCGCAACACCGTCACCAACGACGTGCTGTACAAGGAGGGCCTGGACCTTCTCGTCGTGCCCTCCGCCGAGCTCTCCCGCGGCCGCGGCGGCCCGCGCTGCATGAGCATGCCCTTCTGGCGCGAGGACCTCTAAGTCTTTCCGTTTCCGGTGCGGTCCCCCTACAACCGCACCGGCTTCGCCCGTTAAACGGGCAACACTAATATTTACGTAATTCATTTCTTCGAAAGGAATCGAACCATGGGTGTTAACCTCTCCGGCCGTAGCTTCCTCAAGCTTCTCGACCTCACCACCGAGGAGATCGAGTACCTGCTCAAGCTCTCCAAGAACTTCAAGGATATGAAGCGCGCTGGCGTTCCGCATCGCTATCTCGAGGGCAAGAACATCGTTCTGCTCTTCCAGAAGACCTCCACTCGTACCCGCTGCGCCTTCGAGGTCGGCGGCATGGACCTGGGCATGGGCGTGACCTACCTCGATCCGGGTTCGTCGCAGATGGGCAAGAAGGAGTCCATCGAGGACACTGCCCGCGTTCTCGGCCGCATGTATGACGGCATCGAGTTCCGTGGCTTTGCCCAGGACGACGTCGAGGAGCTCGCTGCTAAGTCCGGCGTGCCCGTGTGGAACGGCCTGACCACTGAGTGGCATCCCACCCAGATGCTCGCCGACATCCTGACCGTCCAGGAGAACTTCAACTACGACATCAAGGGCAAGACCCTCGTCTTCATGGGCGACTGCAAGAACAACGTTGCTCGCTCCCTCATGGTCGTCTGCTCCAAGCTCGGCATGAACTTCGTGGCCTGCGGCCCCGAGGAGTGCATGCCCGCCGACGACGTCATCGAGGCCTGCAAGCCCATCGCCGAGGCCAACGGCTGCACCATCAAGCTGACCACCGACGTCAAGGACGGCGTCACCGGTGCCGACGTTATCTACACCGACGTGTGGGTCTCCATGGGCGAGCCCGACGAGGTCTGGGCCGAGCGCATCGCTCAGCTCACCCCGTATCGCGTTACCTCCGAGGTCATGGCTATGGCCAACCCGGGTGCCATCTTCCTGCACTGCCTGCCCAGCTTCCACGACACCAACACCACCATTGGCGCCGAGAAGTGCGAGCAGTTCGGCATCACCGAGCAGGAGGTCACCGACGAGGTCTTCGAGAGCCCCGCTTCCAAGGTCTTCGACGAGGCCGAGAACCGCATGCACACCATCAAGGCTGTCATGTACGCCACGCTCAAGTAAGAGCATCTAGCATCTCGCTCGGGGTGTCTTGCTGCACACCCCGAGCGGCTTTGTCTGGTAAATATCTCGCGTCGGGCGGTGGGCACGGCACGGAAGATCCGCTTCGCACGAGAAAGTTAAATGATTTATGAAGGGGGGATGAGAACTATGACTGAGACCGCTAAGAAAAAGCGCGGTATGCCTTCATCGTTCACCATTCTTCTTGCTCTGCTGGCAATTGTCGCAGTGATTACCGTTATCGTCTCCGGCACGTCCGGCGGCGCGGTTACTGCCGCCCGTCTGAGCGATTTCTGCACCGCCCCGATTAAGGGCTTCGCTGACGCTCTGCCCGTCTGCCTCTTCGTTATGATCCTGGGCGGCTTCCTCGGTATGATGACCGAGACCGGCGCCCTGGACAACGGCATCGCCGTTCTGGTGCAGAAGCTTAAGGGCAACGAGATCATGCTCGTTCCTGTCCTTATGCTCATTTTCTCCCTCGGTGGTACCACCTATGGTATGTGCGAGGAGACCGTTCCCTTCTACGCCCTGCTCGCCGCTACCATGATGGCTGCTGGCTTCGACCCCATGGTCGGTGCCGCTACCGTCCTGCTCGGCGCTGGCTGCGGCTGCCTGGGCTCCACGGTTAACCCGTTCGCCGTCGGCGCTGCCGTCGACGCTCTGACCGGCGTTGGCATTGAGGTCAACCAGTCCATCATCATCGGCCTCGGTGCCGTCCTGTGGATTGTCACTACCGCTATGTCCATCGTCTTCGTGATGAACTATGCCAAGAAGGTCAAGGCTGACAAGGGTTCCACCATCCTGTCGATGCAGGAGCTCAAGGACGCCGAAGAGGCTCACGGCAAGGCTGCTTCCGAGGTCCACAAGGAGGTCAAGCTCACCGGTCGTCAGAAGGGTGTTCTGATCGCCTTCGCCTTCACCTTCGTCGTCATGATCGTCGGCTTCATTCCGCTGGCCGACCTCAACGAGGGCGTCGCCAACTTCTTCGACGCTGGCGCTGTCTACGACGCCGACGGTAACGCCGTCGTCCAGGGCTGGTCTGCCCTGATCACCGGCCTGCCCATTGGCCAGTGGTACTTCGACGAGGCTTCCACCTGGTTCTTCCTCATGGCCGTCCTGATCGGTATCATCGGTGGCCTGTCCGAGAAGCAGATCGTTAACACCTTCATCACCGGCGCTGCCGACATGATGTCCGTTGTTCTCGTCATCGCCCTCGCCCGTGGTATCTCCGTCCTCATGGCTAACACCGGCCTCGATGTCTTCGTCCTCGACGCTGCCGCCAATGCCCTGGCTGGCCTGTCCGGCGTGATCTTCGCTCCCATGAGCTTCCTGGTCTACTTCGGCCTGTCCTTCCTGATCCCCTCGACCTCCGGTATGGCCACCGTCTCCATGCCCATCATGGGACCGCTGGCTGTTAAGCTCGGCTTCTCGCCTGAGGTCATGGTCATGATCTTCTCCGCCGCCATCGGTGTCGTGAACCTATTCACCCCGACCTCCGGCGCCATCATGGGCGGTCTCGCCCTGGCCAAGATCGAGTGGACGACCTGGCTCAAGTTTGCCCTTAAGCTCATCGTCGCGCTCTCCGTCGTCTGCGCCGTCATCCTGACCGTCGCCTGCGTGTTGATCTAAGTACCCAACGGGTACCCCACGGAAACCTTGACGATCCTGTAGAGGATCACCTGGTCATCGTCTGTCCGGTGGGGTAAACCCACCGGTAGACTCCTACCTTTAGCCCCCTTCCGTTCCGTGCGCGGGAGGGGGCGCTCTTGTGTTCCGGCGTTTTACCAAACGCCGGAACCACTCGACGCTGCGAGCCCGCCAGAGCGGCAATCTGACGTTCAATCGTCGGGCATGGCCAAAAGGCCTATGCCCTCCTCTTTCACGTCACCTTGCTCGCTCTGGCGGGCTTTCGCTGACTTTTGCTCCACCTGCGGCGCTGCCATTGTTGGTGTTATGGGGCGGTGCAATGGGGTCAGGTTAGTTTGCACCAAATATGTCCGACAAGAGGTTTGACGGATGTTTGGTTGGTGCCTGTTGATGGTCTGGGTATCGGGGAGGGCGGGCTCCGTTATAATCGCCTAGAACATTAAATGGAAACGGGACGGGAGCCATATATGCGCCAGGGTTTCGACAACGCGAAGTATATCGAGCTGCAGGCTGCTCACATTAAGGAGCGCATCTCACAGTTTGGTGGCAAGCTCTATTTGGAGTTTGGCGGTAAGCTGTTCGATGACTATCATGCGAGCCGCGTGCTGCCGGGTTTTGAACCGGACAGCAAGTTCCGCATGCTCAAGAGCATCGCCGACGATGTCGAGGTTATCATCGCGATCAACGCGAACCACATCGAGAAAAACAAGGCTCGTGGTGACCTTGGCATTACCTATGACGAGGATGTGCTGCGCCTGGTTGACTTGTTCCGCGGCAACGGCTTTGCCGTCGCGGCTGTGGTCATCACCCAGTACGCCGGCCAGCCTGCTGCCGATGTGTTCCGCAACCGCCTGAACGCGCTCGGCATTCCTGCCAAGCTGCACTATCCCATCGAGGGCTACCCGCACGATGTCGATCTGATCGTGTCCGATGATGGCTACGGCAAGAACGAGTTTGTCGAGACCACCCGACCGCTCGTCGTGGTCACTGCCCCCGGTCCTGGCTCGGGCAAGCTTGCCACCTGCCTGTCTCAGCTCTATCACGAGCACAAGCATGGCACGGCCGCCGGCTATGCCAAATTCGAGACCTTCCCGGTCTGGAATCTTCCTCTGACGCATCCGGTCAATATTGCCTACGAGGCCGCCACGGCTGACCTCGACGACGCCAATATCA
>CABUVC010000098.1 GCA_902494855.1 uncultured Collinsella sp. | reverse complement strand
CGTCGGCCACGTCCTCGCCCGAATCGGGGTTGTGGATGCGCCGCCAACCGTAGCTGAATCGATACGTGATCTCGATGATGCGAGCGAAATCGTCGGGGTATTGCGATTTTAAGCATGCCTCGATAAGCCCCTGCAAAAGGCCATGGTGCTCGCCAATGAGCTCGATAAGACCGTCGGGGCGCGCAATGTTCCAAGCAGCTTCGAAGTGCGTTTTTGCGGCGTCGATGTCCTTGAGGCTCATGCATGCCATGGAAGCTGCCAGGTGCAGGAACTGTTCCGAGATGGGATAGCTTCCCTGTTTCATGATCAGGGCATTTTCCGCCATGCCCAGACTGCGGCCATATTCGCCGCGCAGGTACAGGGCATGCGCCATCACGTAGCTGGCGAACAGGCGCAGGCCTTCGGGCAGATGCGCCGCAAGCGGATAAAACTCTTCGGCGGAATACGGGGAAGGCAAGTGCAGCAGGACGCTCGCGGCCGAGGCGAACAGGATATGCGTGGCGTGGACGGCGGGTGATTCCTCGTCGGCCGGCGTATCGAGGATGCCAGCAAGGCAACGGCGGGCATCGGCGATACGGTTGAGCGACAGACTGGCATATCCGCAGATAAAGCATGCGGAATAGCGCAGTGCGGGATCGGTGGCGTCAAGATAGGGGCGTGCTGTCTCGGCGGCGAGCGTGGCCTGCCCGCGAAAGTACAGCGCTTCCGCCGTGGCGATGGCACGCGAATCGGGGTCGGAAATGCCTGCAACCGCAGCGTCAATCTGCCCCGGCACAAAGGCGGTGCACATCAACGGCATGGGAACGCATGGGTAGCCATCGCAGTCCATCTTCCATCTCCCAACAGCTGGCAACACTAGCAGCAATTGTACTCTTGTTGCTCGGGACTGGAATTTGTGGGTATCGCCTACGATTGTGCCGAACGTATAAAGGAAGAGTCTATTGGCGATGCTCCCAAGGTGGCTACCGAAGTCTAGCTGACCTTGGGATATAGAAAAACTGCCGCCCCTGCAAAAAGCTCTGTCGCAGCGATGGGAAACGTATCTCGTTCTGCATATAATGAGGTCATATGACGGTGCGTCTGCATACGCGCGGCGCATTTCCATCGAACCGAGAAGGAGCTCTGCATGGATCCCAACAAGCGTCCCGACGACATGGTACGTATCACCACTCCCGAACTTGCCCAGGCGTTCATCGAAGAGCAGGTCGCTGCAATCCGCGAGCAGATCGGCGACAAAAAGGTCCTGCTGGCTCTTTCCGGTGGTGTCGACAGTTCGGTTGTCGCGGCCCTGCTCATCAAGGCCATCGGCAAGCAGCTCATTTGCGTGCATGTTAACCACGGCCTGATGCGCAAGGGCGAGAGCGAGCAGGTCGTCGACGTCTTCAAGAATCAGATGGATGCCAACCTGGTTTACGTTGACGCCACAGATCGCTTCCTGGACAAGCTCGTGGACGTCGAGGAGCCCGAGGCCAAGCGTAAGATTATCGGCGCCGAGTTCATTCGCGTGTTCGAGGAGGAGGCCCGCAAGGTTGGCGATGAGGTCAGCTTCCTCGCCCAGGGCACCATCTATCCCGACATCCTGGAGTCCCAAGACGGCGTGAAGGCTCACCACAACGTGGGCGGTCTGCCCGAGGATCTGCAGTTTGAGCTCTGCGAGCCCGTCAAACTGCTGTACAAGGACGAGGTCCGCGTCGTGGGTCGCGAGCTCGGCCTGCCCGAGAATATGGTTGAGCGCCAGCCGTTCCCCGGTCCCGGCCTGGGCGTCCGCTGCCTTGGTGCCATCACCCGCGACCGTCTTGAGGCGCTGCGCGAAGCCGACGCCATCGTGCGCGAGGAGATCGACAAGGCCGGTCTGACCATCTGGCAGTATTTTGCCGTCGTGCCCGACTTCCGCGCAACCGGTGTGCGCGAGGGCAAGCGCGCCTACGATTGGCCCTGCATCATCCGCTGCATCAACACCGTCGATGTCATGACTGCCGAGGTTCCCGAGCTCGACTGGGCGCTACTCAAGCGTATTACCGCTCGCGTCACCGCCGAGGTTCCCGGCATCTGCCGCGTGTGTTACGACCTTACGCCCAAGCCCGTTGGCACCGTTGAGTGGGAGTAAGCTTCTACTCTTTTGGACGAATTGCATTGACAGGGAGGGGCCCCGCGCAAACGTGTGCGGGACCCCTTTCGTTTTACTGTTCGGCTAACGCTACAGATCATTTTGGAAGGCTTACGAGCATGGTGGTCCCGTCCTCGGAACTTGCTTCGACCTCTACGGCGCCACCGTGAAGCGCTGCAATCTCCCAAACGAGCGCTAGCCCGAGTCCTGCGCCGCCGTATGCCCTGCTGCGGGATTTATCCAGGCGAAAGAACGGTTGGAAGATGCTCTCACGGTACTGTTTGGGTATTCCCGGGCCCTGGTCCTCGACTCGCAGGAACACGTGGCTGTCGTTGTCGCAGATGGAGACGTTGACAGTCGAGCCGGGGCGGCTGTAACGGATGGCATTTTCGACCAGGTTAAACACCAGCCGATAGAGGAGCGTGTCGCTCCCGATTACTAAAGCGTCTCCAGCACAATTGAGGGCTATGCCCTTATTTTCGGCAAGTGGCGCAAGGTCGGTGAGGACCTCTTCGGACAAGGGGCCAAGTTCGACATCGTCCTCGCAAGGAACGCTGCGGAGCTCACTCATCTCGAGCAATACCTTGGTCATTCGAGACATGCGCTCGGTTTGTTCTTGTAGCAGGCCGAGCAGCTCGGCTGTTTCGGGTTGCAAACCGGAGTGTTCGGAGATGAATAGTTCAATCTGTGCTTGCATAAGGGCGAGCGGGGTGCGCAGCTCGTGTGCGGCGTTGCCGGTAAACTGACGCTGTGCAGAGAACCCTTCGCCAAGACGAGCGATCATGTCGTTGAAAGAGGCGCTGCATCGTTGTAGCTCGGTGGGCACATCTTCATTGAGTCTGATTTCGCTTAGGTTGTCAGGCTGCACACGCTCAACCTGAGCTGCAAAAGCCCGTAGCGGTTTGAGTGCACGGCCGCTCACAAAGTATGCCAGCGCGCCGCCAAGGAGTGTGACTCCAGCCGTGATGTACCAGGCTGTCGTGCCAAAAGACTCCTGTGCGTCATTTACGACGATTGTGACCTTGTCATAGAGGGCCGCTTTCGTTGGGTCGAACGCCTGGAGCGAATCTTCGCCGGTTGCGTTAAAGGCCGAGATGTCGCTGCCGATGGCGTCCATGTAGCGCATGCCCGTATAGCCGACCAAGCAGTTCGTCAGTACGCATGCCGCACACGTCAGCAGTGCCGTCATAATCGTTATGCGCCATTGCAGCGAAAGCCCTTTCATTCTCCACCCTCCATAACGTAGCCCTCTCCAATCCGATTGCGAATCGGGTCGTATCCCAAAGCGCTGCGTAGCTTTTTGCGGAGCGACGAGATATGAACGCGGGTTGCGTTGCTAAAGCTGTTCACGCTGCTATCCCAAACGTGCTCGATAAGCTCCTCTTGACTTACCGGACGCCCCTGATTAAGCATCAGGTATTCCAAGATTCCCGTTTCCTTGCGCGTAAGAGATAAAGCCTCGCTGTCCACGGAAGCGATGCGCGCCTTGGTGTCAAAGCTCAGCGATCCGCAGGTCAGGATAACATCGCTTTGCGTAAAGCGCCTGAGCGTGAGGCTGCGGATGCGTGCCGCCAGCTCGTCTAGATGGAACGGCTTAGTGAGGTAGTCGTTGGCGCCCGCATCGAGTCCCGCTACCTTGTCGGCGACCTCGACGCGGGCCGAGAGCACGAGCACCTTAGTTTCGCAATCAGTAATTCTGAGTTGCCTGAGCACGGTCATGCCGTCGACATGGGGAAGATTAAGGTCGAGCACCACAAGATCGAAGGTCTCGATATCGAGTAGGTCGAGCGCCTGCTGCCCGTCGTAGCAGCAGTCGACGCTATAGGCCAAGTTGCGCAGGCTGCGTGCGATCGCATCGCACAGCGCCCGCTCGTCCTCGACGACCAAGATGCGCATAACGTTCTCCTTGCATAGTCATTCGCGCTTAACACGGATTTTATAGTCGGTATGGTCCAATGGGTCGCGAAACGAAAGGAGTGGTCAGATTGTTCAAAGCGATTAAACCTGTGGCGCAGGTGGCTTTGCTGATCGCCGGGATTGCCATGGTGTGCTTTGGCATCATGCGCGGCGAGGCGGATGCCGTGCTGGCCAAGGCAATCAGGCTGTGCTTGGAGTGTATCGGAATTGGATAAAAGAAAAAACACCGGATCGCATCTTTTGGCGCGATTTCGCGGATTGATTCAGGCGGCGGCGACGCTTGCGACCAATATTCATCTGCCCAATTTTGCCAAGGGAGGCATTTACCAAGGGGCGGGCAAGGCCGTCTGTGTGCCGGGACTCAACTGCTACTCGTGTCCGGCGGCCTCGGGTGCGTGTCCCATCGGCTCGTTTCAGTCGGTGGTGGGCTCGTCTAAGTTTAGCTTTTCGTATTACGTCACCGGAACGCTCATTCTGATCGGTGTGCTGTTGGGGCGTTTTGTATGCGGCTTTTTGTGCCCGTTTGGATGGCTGCAGGAACTTCTACACAAGATTCCCGGCAAAAAGCTATCAACGAAAAAGCTCAAGCCGCTCACGTACATCAAGTATGCCGTGCTGCTGTTTGCCGTGGTGCTGCTGCCTGTCTTGGTGGTCAACGATGTGGGCATGGGCGACCCGTTCTTTTGCAAGTACATCTGCCCACAGGGCGTGCTCGAGGGTGCGATTCCGCTGTCCATCATGAATACGGGAATCCGCTCCGCGCTGGGAAAGCTCTTTACCTGGAAGCTCGCGATTCTCATTGCGGTTGCGGTGCTGAGCGTGTTGTTCTACCGCCCCTTCTGCAAATGGATCTGCCCCCTCGGTGCGTTTTATGCGCTCATGAACAAGGTGTCGTTGTTGGGGATTCAGGTTGACCAGTGCAAATGCGTTTCGTGCGGCAAGTGCGCCAAGGTGTGTCTGATGGACGTGGACGTTACGCGTACGCCCGACCATGCCGAGTGCATTCGTTGCGGCAAATGCGTGGGTGCGTGCCCCGTCGATGCCATTAGCTTTCGCTACGGGCTGGGCGTGACGGGCGACAAGACCGCGCAGTCCGCGCAGGACTGCGAAAACAAATAGGTACCTATTAAGCTTCGATACAACGGAGGAACCATGAAACTGTCGAAAATTGCGGCCCTGTTGATGCTGCCCGTGCTGGCGCTGACTCTCGCGGCGTGCTCTGCCCCCAAGGGCGACGCGAAGGATGCCACGAGCGGCGATGCGCAGATTGCCGAGCTTGTGGCACAAAAGCCGTCGAGCGCCGAGGAGGCGGCCGAGCTGTACCAGCAGCTGCTGCAAAAGGAAAACGAGATCTTTGCGAGCGATAACGCCCTATGGGAAAAGGTATTCAATGCGGCAAATAAAGACTCGGCAATGATTGAGGACGGTAGCAATTACGGCGACTTTTTGCTTGATACCATCGAGGGCGCCAAGGATCAGTTTACGGCTGACGAGCTCAAGACGCTTAAGGCCGGCGCACAGCAGGTCAAGGAGATCGAGGATAAGCTCATGGCGCTGGAGAAGGAGTTTCCCGGATGCGGCAGCACGCCCGGCGAGGGGGAGAGCGTCGATGCCTCGACCGCAGGCATGACCAACGGCGAGAGCGGGGAGACGAAGTTCCCCAGCTTTAAGGGCAAGGACTTGGACGGCAACGATGTAAACAGCGACGAGCTGTTCTCCAAGAACAAGGTCACCGTCATGAACTTCTGGTTTACCACCTGCAAGCCGTGCGTGGGAGAGCTGGGCGATCTGGAGAAGCTCAACAAGGAGCTTGCCGAGAAGGGCGGCCAGGTCGTGGGCGTTAATTCCTTTACGCTCGATGGCAACAAAGACGAGGTGGCCGATGCCAAGGACGTGCTTTCCAAGAAGGGCGTGACGTATAAGAACATCTGGTTTAAGTCGGACAGCGAGGCCGGAAAGTTCACCTCCAACCTGTACTCGTTCCCGACCACCTACGTGATCGACCAGAACGGTAACATTGTGGGAGAGCCGATCATGGGCGGCATCAACTCCGCTGAGCAGCGCGAGGCGCTCAACAAACTGATCGATCAGGCACTCGCGAAGAGCGAACAGTAAGTCCGTGGGACAGACAACTGAAGGGGAGTCGCTGGAAACAGCGACTCTTTTTT
>CABUVC010000097.1 GCA_902494855.1 uncultured Collinsella sp. | reverse complement strand
CTATCTTCAAGTTGAGAACCAGGTCGCCTGCATCCATTGGGGCTCCTTCGACGTTTAATGAAGGATAGCCCGTCGCGGTGACATCGGATTTATGTCAATCCCGGTCTAACAGAGCCTTTCTTTTTGCCATTGGCGTCAAAGGTGTCCGCCCACTGAGCAGGATAAAGCTTGGTACCAGCCGCAAACGTCTCAGAGGCAGTCGCAGAAGACGTGGACGTATCTTTGGTTTTAGTGGCAGCAGCGTTATCAATAACCAGATAAGCGGAGTTCGACTGAGCGCTAATGTTCGTAGTCTTTGCCTCAACCTTGTTGTTGCTCACAAACCATGCGAAGGTGGCGGAGCCGAGGGCTACGGCTGCCACGAGGACCATGGCGATGGCGGCGCCCATCTGCTTCTTTAATGCTTTGGTATCCATGCGGACCCCTTTCTTTCCCCATTCATCCCAGATGACCCTCGAGAAGCCCGGAAGGGGAGCCCGCGCTTTCGTGTTGGATGTTGCTTGCCCATCCTTTAGACATGGAGTTGAGAATACCATAATTCTTACGATTTCCTTATGAGTTTTCGGCAGCCTACATTCCGGCAGATTCATAGGTCCACCTCGGGTTATATGTGGTGCTATGTGAACATCGTTCACCTTATTTGATCTCTCTCCCGCAAAGCCGTAAGTCCCTCTTAAGCCTTGCGGCCGCAGCGCCACGCCATCGCATACATTCACCCTCCGCCGAGCTTCGCCCGAGCCTCTCCCCACTCGCTATACTGGTGCAGAACGTGTAATTTTCGCCTGCTAAACGGGCTATTTGTTGGGAGGGCCCCATGGCTTTTGCCAATCAACCCAAGGGAAGCGTTTCTACCGGATCGATCAAGCCGGTGACGCGCAAGGCCGTTCGTTGTCAGCGCGAAGTCGCCTGGCTCGTCACGCAAGCGGCCGGCAAGCTCGTCGCCACCACCGACGACGTCAACGCGCCCACGCCCAGCTTTGTGCTGGCGACGGCGCTGTCGTACACCCGCGAGCAGGAGCAGGCCGCCCAGGACGGCGGACACGCGATTGACTACGAGGCTGTTATGGGGCCCGACCTCACGAGCTTTTGTGCCACCGCGGGGCTGCCCGCAGTACCCAACGCGCTTTCGGATGCGGGCTACATGTTCACCCTCTCGGGCGCGGACCTCATCCGCGACCTCTACGCCTACTGTGGTGACCTGGGCGAACGCATGGGAGACGCGGCGCAGGTCAAACCGGGCTACGCGATCAAGCTCGCGCTGCGACTGTACTTGCTGGATGCCGCCACCGGCAACGGCACTACCTCCAAAGACAACGCCTCTGCATAGCAAAAGCGCCGGGCCAGAAAATCGATTCCGACCCGGCGCTTGTTCGTTCTACTTGTCCCCGTCCCCTGCGGGCGAGTTCTTTTGGTTGCGACGGTTACTCCAGGTCACGTTGTGCTCCTTGTAGTAATCGGGCGCCTCGTTGCCGCTCGCGCTAATGGGGTCGTTGCCAGTCAGGGTGTCGGCAATATCCTGCACAAACTTAATGAACAGGCTCGAATCGTCAGTCTCGGACGAATCGAAATCGAAACCGAACTCCACCGCGCCGCCGATGATCTTATCCACGCACTCCGGGTCGTCGCCGTCCAGCCAAATGACCACGGTGTACTTGTCCACATCGCCCACGCGGAAGTTCTTGTGGCTGATGGTCGTCACTACATCTTTGGACGCAAATGGTTCGGTGTTGGGCTCGGGATTGCCGTTAGCCGCAGCCGCTGCATAGGTAGTAGGCTTGCCGTTGCGATACACCCTCACACGCGCCGCCTTCTCCACGCCTTTGCTGGCGTTAACCACCTTGAGCTTGGCGCTGTAGCCCAGGTCGGTCTTGCCGGCGTTGCGGATATAGAAGGTGTACGCCACGTAGTTTTTGCCGTTGTGGCTGCCGTCGATGTCGTCCAGGTTGTCGGGCAGGTCCTCGGCAGCGATATTGGTGCCGTTGTCCAAGGCGTCGGCGGCCAGGCGCGCAGTGGCGTTGTTAAAGTCGCCGTTGTCGGCAATGGCCACGCCGCGGCGGAACAGCTCCAGGCGGTTGAGGTTGATAGTGAAGTTGCCCATGTTTTCCTGCATAAACGACAGGGCGAATAGCACGCCAAAGGCAAGTGCCAGTACCACGAGGGCCTTTTGCAGTTTGTCCATGCGCAGCAGCGCCGCGCCGATGCGCTCCATGCGGCGCTTGGGCATATACATAGATACAACCGCGTCGGGGTCGATGTCGTCGAGGTCCTGGTCGGCCAGCGCCTGCTCCAACTCCTCGATGCGCACCACGCCGCGCAGGTCGCGCTTGGGCTTGGGCTTGCGGTTGGGTTTGCCAAAGCGCTTGCGGGAGGTGGGAGCCTGCTCGGGCACGGAGTCCTCACCGGATGCGTCCTCGGCATCGATGCCGGGCGCATCCCGCGACGTGTCCCCGGCCTGGCCCTCGGCCAAACCCTCGGCCATGCCCTCAGCCAAATCCTCGGCAGCTTGATCTTTATTGTCGTTACGCTTGAACAGTGCCATGGCGATCAGATCTTATATTTGGCGCGGATGTAGCCGACGTATTCTTTGACGAGCTCGCGCTCCATGTCGTCGGCATAGCGGAACTGCAGGCCGCAGACGTTGCGGTACAGGCTGCCCTTGGGCGCGCGGCGCACCCAGCACACGATGCCCAGCTGCTCGGGCAGCTCGTGGCGCTCTCCCTGCAGGCGGATTGTGGGCATTTGTACGGCCAGGGCCTCGCCCACATCGGGGTAGTCGTTAAGGTAGATGGCCAGGCCGCCGGCCGAGACGTCGATGGTCATGGCGTCCTCGGGCTCAGGGGTCGGCGCGTTGTCGCGCTGGTAGGTCAGGCGCATGGCGACCTTAAAACGCTCGTCGCGGCGCCTGACGAAGGTGCGCTGCTCGGCGACTTTGCGCATTTTCCAGTAGGTGCGGATGCCCTTTTTCTCGACCGACTCGGGGTAACCGGCGAGCACGAACGTCTCCTCGCCCACTTTGTACTGCAGCAGCAGCTTTTGGTTTTCGTCCATGATGAGCGGCTTGCCGGCGAGCATGGGCGAGCTCATAAGGAAGTACGCCTCGTCTAGGTTCTCTTTGTACGTGGCGAGCATGTTGAAGTCGGTTTTTTGGCCCATGGGCACGTCGAATGCCACCTGAAGCTTGGTCCCCGGCGTTATCTGTTGCTCTGCCATGTTTTCTCCCCCAGTCGCGGGCGCCGATATCATCGTCGTGCGCGATACGCATTGGGCTATTGTAACTGCTTTGCCGTAGGTTTCGATGTGCAGCGCGTGAAATGGCGCGGATGTGAGGCGCGGCAGCCGCTAGCGCATCTGCCCTGCACGCCCTGTTAGTCGATACTTGCGGTTACGGCTCGTCGTCGCGGCCGTAGGCTCTAGCTTGCCCTGCGCGATAAGCGCATTGACGCGCGTCCTAACCTGGGAGACGGTGAGTCCCGTGCATTCTGCCAGTTCACGTGTTCCCAGTTCGCCGTTGCGCTTGAGTGCCGCCACAATTAAGTCCCCGCCATGATCGATTTGCTCAACCTTCGCTCGGTAGAGGACAACCTTAAACCGGTCGAAACCCGGGCAAAACAATGGCTCGGCCAGACCGTGCGCACGCATGGCATCGAGCATCATTGGAATGCCCGATCCGTTGCCTTCGGCAGGAGAGCCCGCACCGTCGGGCAATGGAACAAGCGACATGAGCTTCACAAGCGTCGCATTGCGACATCGGGAGCTGCCGTCAAACAGGTTCTCGCGAGTCTTTCCTCCGTATAGGCCGCCGGGGTTCACCACCTCGATACGATCGTCAAAAACGTCGACGGCGATCGATTGCCCACAGAACCGATCCCCGTATTCCCTGTGGATAACCGCGTTGGCGATTGCCTCACGCAGGACCTCCTCGGGAATCTCCAGCGAGTCGATACGCGAAATGCCTTGGACGGTCGCGGTGCGGCGCAGGTTTTTGGCGACAGCCGCGACAGCATCCGAAATCATCTCGCCCAACGTTCCCTCGCAGATCGTACGGTCCATGAACCTCAACGACCCCGCCGCGCCCTTCTGCGTTCCGGCATAGACCGCCACATCGATAAAGAGCTTGGGATAGAACTGCTGAGGATAGGCACCCGCAGCCAGGAGCCCGGCTTTAGTGACATTGCCCTGGGAGTCGAGGAAATTCAGGCGCTCCAGCTTCGTTTTCTTGTCCGGCGCGTCGCGCATCGCACGGGGTGTCAGTGAGAAAGCACGCTCTATCGTGCGGTCGACCAGGGCCTCGTCAAGATCGCCTGCGACCGCGCCGGGCACTGCATCGCGATCACTGGGGCTCGTCCGTTCATACGATGACAAGGACAGGACCTCGGTCGACGAGAGCGGAACATCTTTGTCGTCGATGCGTTTGTAGCTGCCGCCTTGAGCGCCCCGCTCTATGACATAACAAGGCTTGCTCGACGGGTCGAGCTCCTCAATCGTGATGACCAGAACCACGGTGCCCTGGAGCTCCACGCGTTCAATGGTGTATTTGGGCGGATTGGCCAGTTTTCCGCGACCGCCGGCATCACCCATGCCCGCTACGAATTGGTTGAGTACCTTCTCGGTCTCAAAGTTCTCAACCGGGACAAAGCCCGCGCGCTCGCTCACGCCGAGCACGATAATTCCGCCAGCGGTATTCGCGAATGCGCTAACCGTTTCCCATACGTCGCGAGAAAGCGTCGTGGCGCTCTCCTTTACTTCGACGCTAAAGTCATCCGAACCCATGCGCTTTAAAGACTCGAGCAAACCGGCCAGCTCGTTTTCGTTCATCTGCACGTCCCTTCGCTCGGTCCTGCGGAGAATGCTGCAGACGGATTTCCCTCGTCTCTCAGTTATCTCTCGTAATTATCTCTTATCTTTCTGTTATCTCTCGTATTAGATATGAGTGAAAGATGAGAGATAAGATATCTCTACCTGCTTCATTAAATCATGTTTTTGCTGGTGGAACAATCGATATTGAGACAATATCATGGTTGCTTGTCTCTTTGCTGCTCAGTTATCTCTCATATTTATCTCTCATCTTTCTGTTATCTCTCATATTAGAGATGAGTGAGAGATGAGAAATGCATGAGTGATGGACGGTCGGAAATCGAGAGTGGATTTTCGGACGGTTTTTGGGCGTTTTGGGGCTGTTTCCGTCCGAAAATCCACTCTCGTTCAATTTGCGTCCGAATTTCCACGCTCGTTTGTCCGAAAATCCACGCTCGTGCGGCAGATTGGTCGAAGGCCCCATATGGGTATACTCTCGAGGATTCGACTCGATTCGCCCCCGCTGGGGCGTCAAAGGAGACTGCATATGTCCGCCACCTCAACCGACCCGCGCGCCGCTGCTGCCGCGCTGCTGGTACCCGGTACCACCTGCCACGGTTTTGCCGTCGAGCGCTGCGAAACCGTGCCCGAGCTCGACTCGGACGCCTACGTGCTGCGCCACACCGCCTCGGGCGCTCGCCTGCTGTACCTGGCGTGCGATGACGAGAACAAGGCCTTTGCCATTGGCTTTAAGACGCCGCCGGCCGATTCCACCGGCGTGTTCCATATTCTTGAGCACTCGGTGCTGTGCGGATCGGCCAAATTCCCCGTCAAGGAGCCGTTTGTCGACCTGATCAAGAGCTCCATGCAGACGTTTCTCAACGCCATGACCTACCCCGACAAAACCATCTACCCTGTCGCCACCACCAACGAGCAGGATCTGTACAACCTGATGGACGTGTATCTGGACGCGGTGTTCAACCCGGCCATCTATACCAAGCCCACCATTTTTGAGCAGGAGGGCTGGCACTACGAGCTGGACCTGCCGGAGAGCGTCGAGATCGAGGGCAGCGACAGCTCCGCGAGCCTGCGCGAGGGCACGCTGCGCTATAACGGCGTGGTGTTCAACGAGATGAAGGGTGCGCTGTCCGATCCCATGAGCGTGCTGGACGACGCCGTCAACGCCGCGCTCTATCCCGACACCGCCTATGCGCACGAAAGCGGCGGCGACCCGCGCGCAATCCCCGCGCTCACCTACGAGCAGTTCCTGGACACGCACGCGCGCCACTACAATCCTTCCAACTCCTACATCACGCTCTACGGCGACCTGGACGTGGACCGCGCGCTGGCGTTTTTGGACGAGCGCTATCTGTCGCAGTCGAGTGCCGCGAGCCGCCGCATGGACGCCGCCGTT
>CABUVC010000096.1 GCA_902494855.1 uncultured Collinsella sp. | reverse complement strand
GCAAGCCCAACCAGGAGGAGCTCGAGGACATCACCGCCGACGAGGCCGAGCGCCTGGCCGACGAGGGCCAGTTCGGCAAGGGTTCCATGGAGCCCAAGGTCCGCGCTGCCATCAAGTTCGCTCGTTCCCGCAAGGGCCGCACCTGCATCATCGGCGCCCTGGACAAGGCTGCCGAGACCATGGCCGGCCTCTCCGGTACTCGCATCCACGAGTAGTCTCTACTCTGTTGCCTCTCTCGTGGGCGCCAGGCAAAGCGCCCACAAACTAGCCTCTCTTCATGAGCCCCGCGGTCCGCTCCGACTGCGGGGCTTTTGCTATTCACCTAGTCATTGGGGACGTTCTTAAACGACTAGTCAAACAAGAACGTCCACAACGACTACTCATTTAAGTCTGTCCCCAATGACTGCGGAAAGCGCATCTCACACCGGCACATGGCTTTCGGGCCCTTTCTCCGTGCTCCCTATAAGTTCGGCTGGACTCCCCGCAACCTGTTCCGAGTTGGCGGAACGAGCGCGACGTGGAGTGTCATTCTTTACCGCGTTAGACTAGACGCAGGGAAAGGAGGAGGACATGGATGCTCGCGTCAAGCAGCTTGTAAATATGATCGAGGACGCTCAGCCTGTCGCTGTCGCGGTACTTGCCAAGCGTCTCGAGGTAAGCGATCGCGCCGTGAGAAACTATATCCATCGCGCAAACGACAACCTTGCAGGGGTTGCACGCATCGTTGGCAGCAAGGGGCAGTATCGTATCGATGTTGCACGTGCAGATGAGCTTGCTCGCTTGCTAGACGGTGCGGCTCTGGCCCATCCGGGCATTCCTGATACGCGCGACGGCCGTGTGTCCTTCCTTCTTAACGACCTCCTCATGCGGTCCCAGTGGGTGACGATTGAGGAGTATGCGGATTTACTCTACGTTTCGGCGCGAACTCTGTCCAATGACATGCGTCTGGTAGAGCAGAAACTCGCCCAATTTGACTTAACGCTCGAAAAGCGCCCACGCTACGGAATCCGCGTTGCGGGCGGGGAGTCGCAGCGGCGCCTGTGCCTGGCCTCGCTGGTGAGGCCCGTGTTGCCCGACACCGACGATGCAAAGCTCGCCGAGCGCCTGCGGGCCATCGCCGCATGTGTGGACGATGCTCTGACGGCCTCGCCCGTCACGGTGAGCTCGCTGGCATCCCGCAATCTCATCATGCATCTTTACATTGCTCTTGGCCGCATCGAGCAGGGCTGCTATGTCCCAGCTGCAGAATCGGACGTTCAAAAACTGGAGGGAACGCGCGAATACGCCGCGGCTTTCCAGATTGCCGCAAACATCAAGGATGCCCTGGGCGTGAGCATGCCCCGAGAAGAGGTTGCCTTTATCGCAATCCATTTGCTCGGCAGGGGCACGGGCGTGCCCGAGAAGGGCTCTGCCGTTATCTCGGACGAGATGTGGGAGATTGCTTCCGAGATGGTACGTGCGGTCAACGATGAGTTTAGGTTTGACTTTAGCGGCGATCTTGAACTTCGCATGAACCTTGCTCGGCATATCGGCCCTCTGGGCTATCGCCTTGAATATCACATGCATATGGATAACCCCATGCTGTCCGATATCAAGACGAGGTTTCCGTTGGCCTATTCGATGGCAGCTGGCACCTCGCAGGTACTCGAGCGTCATTTTGGCAGCCAGCCCTCTGATGAAGAGCTCGGCTACATCGCCATGGCATTTGCCCTGGCCCTCGAGCAGCAAGCCGACCAGCCGCGTCGCAAACGCATCCTGATCGTGTGCGCCTCGGGAGCGGGAAGCGCCCGTATGCTCGAGCACCAGTACCGCAAGCAGTTTGGCATGTATATCGATTCGATTGAGACATGCGATGTCGCCCGCGTGGGAACGTTCGATTTTTCGCATATCGACTACGTGTTCACAACGGTGCCGCTCAACGTCAAGTTGCCCGTGCCCGTCCGCGAGGCCGATTTCTTCTTGGAGACGAGCGATGTCAACGCTATCCGCAAGGTGCTGAGCGACGACACTGCGCAATCGGACTCCGTGAGCTCTTTCTTTAGCCGTGCCCTGTTCTTCAACCGCGTTGAGGCGTCGTCGAAGCAGGCCGTTCTCCGATATCTCTCCGAGCGCGCCGTCGAGAGCGGCCGTGTCGATGCCCAGTTTGCCCAAGAGGTCGCCGAGCGCGAGAGCGCGAGCGCCACCTCGTTTGGCAATGGGGTAGCCATGCCCCATGGGATGCATCCCTTGAGCGCCGAGGCCTTTGTTACCGTGGGCCTGCTCGAACATCCCATTCTTTGGGACGAATACGGCCATGAGGTCGATATCGTCTTTATGGTGTCGTTTGCCCGGTCGGGCGGCGATGAGGCGCGGATCTTGAGCTCACTGCTCGCCGAGATCTTTATGGACCGCCAGGGGGTCGAGCGCCTACGCGAGCGCCGGTCCTGGCATGAGCTGATGGCGCTTGTGCAAGCGCATACGGCTTAAGACTTCTTTTGTCGATAACCCTGTCTGTCTACCTGCAATAAACCTCGAGGATTGCGGGCGGGAGATAGGCGTTTCGAATATTCAAGTACAAACCAAACATCACGGGAGAGGAGACCGTTATGGACGATCAGGGAACCGAGATGGTTTCGTTTCAGCTGGTCGCTGCAGCGGGAGAGGCACGCAGCCTTGCCTTCGAAGCCCTTGAAAAGGCAAAAGCGGGGGATTTTGACGCCGCCGCCAAACTCATGAAGCAGTCAAAGGATGCGGGAATCAAGGCTCACCACATCCAAACGCAGCTGCTTTCGACTGAGGCAGCGGGCGAGCATCTGTCGGTGGATGTGTTGCTGGTCCATGCTCAGGACCACCTCATGTGCTCCATGCTTGCTCAGGAGCTCGTGCAGGAGCTGATCTGCCTGTATGAGTGCACTGCAACCAAGAACGCCTAGCGGCGTGCGGTGACTATCCAACCAATCAATGCGAAGGGAATTCCTTATGAAGATCCTTCTTGTTTGCGCAGCTGGTCTGTCTACAAGCATTCTGATGAAGAAACTCGAGAAATATGCGGAGCAAAACGGCATCGAGCTCGATATCGATGCGGTGGGTATCGGCGAGTATCAGGAGACGTGCGCCAATTATGACGTGCTGCTCTTGGGGCCGCAGGTGTCCTACCAGCTCAACACCGTCAAGCAGGGGAGCGGTAAGCCGATCGCGGTCATCCCCGCACAGGACTACGGCATGGGCAACGCCGCCAACGTGCTGGCACTCGCCCAGTCGCTGTTGGGTTAGGAGGCGACCATGGAGAAGTTCATGACCCTGCTTCAGGAAAAACTGACCCCTATCGCCAATTTCTGCGGCACCGAGCGCCACTTTGCCTCCATGCAAAAGGGCTTTATGAGCGCGATCAGCTTCATCTTGGTATCTGCCGTCTTTATGATCCTCGCCAACCCGCCGGTCACGGCCGACCTGGTGGCGCAGGGCGGGTTCTGGTCCGTCTTTGGTCCTTGGCTCGATTTTGCGACGGCCAATAAGCTCACGCTGCTCATCCCCTTCAATATGACGATGGGCATACTGTCGGTGATCGTGACGTTCGCAATCGCCTATAACCTGGCGGGCACCTACAAGATGCCCAAGCTTAACGCCGGCATGACCTCGCTGGTGATGTTCCTGATCGCCGCGGCGCCGTCGTCCTACTACCAGCTTGCTGACGAGTCCGTGCTCCAGGCGGTCCCCTGCACCTATCTGGGTGCGCAGGGCCTGTTTACCGCCATCATCGTTGCCTTGGTCTCCGTCGAGGTCACGCGCTTCTGCCAGACCAAGGGCATCACCATCAAGATGCCCGATGGCGTGCCGCCGTTTTTGTCCGAAACCTTTGGCGCCATCGTACCTATGCTCGCCAACATCCTCATCTTCTTTGGCGGCAACCTGCTGATCCAGATGATCGATCCCGCGCTGTCCATCCCCTCGGTTATCGAGAAGCTGCTCGCTGCCCCGCTTTCCGTCGCAGTTGACTCTGTGCCCGGCGCACTGCTTATCTGCTTCATGACGCTGCTGTTTTGGTGCTTTGGCGTCCACGGCAACATGATCGTAATGCCCATCACCGCCCCGGTCTCGCTTGCCGCCTTTGCCGCCAACGCCTCGCTCTATGCTGCCGGGCAGCCGCTTGAGTTCCACCCGGTGCTCATGTCGTTGGCCATCAACCTCATCGGCGGCACGGGTAATACGTTCTCTTTTGTGGCGCTCTGCGCGTTTAGGGCAAAGTCGCAGCAGCTCAAGGCATTTGGCAGGGCATCGATCGTGCCGAGCTTCTTCCGTATCTCCGAGCCCGCGATCTTCGGCGCGCCCATCATCTTCAACCCGATCCTCATGATTCCGTTTGTGCTAGGCGGCATGATCTCGGCCCTGCTGTATTGGGGTGCGGTCTCACTGGGTCTTGTCTCTAACTTCTACATCTTGGTGAGCGGCACGTTCCCCATCTTCGTTCAGGGCTTTGTCCAGTGCCTCGACCCGCGCATCTGGGTGTTTACGATCGTTTTGATCGTGGTCATGGCTGTGGTCTGGTACCCGTTCTTTAAGGTGTACGATAACCAGCTCCTGGCTCAGGAGCAGGAGAACGCCGCGGCAGCTTCTGCCGAGGATGCTGAGTAGCATGAGTTACTTTGACAGAACGTCTGCCGCCGGTATGCCCGAGGGCTTTTTGTGGGGTGGTGCCCTCGCCGCCAACCAGGCCGAAGGGGGCTGGAACGAGGGCGGCCGCGGCATGTCGCACTCCGACCTGATCCCACAGGGTTCCGACCGCTGGGATGTAATGTTTGGCAGGCAAAAGCCCGTGGACGATCCGGACAGGCTGTATCCATGCCGCTGGGGCAACGACTTCTTCCATCATTGGCACGAGGATGTCGAGCTCTTTGCCGAGATGGGCTTTAAGTGCCTGCGTCTTTCAATTTGCTGGAGCCGTATTTTTCCCACAGGGATGGAGGCCGAGCCCAACGGCGAGGGCTTGGAGTTTTACCGTCAGGTATTCGAGGCGCTGCGCGAGCATGGAATCGAGCCGCTTGTGACGCTGTCGCACTACGACTATCCGTTGGCTCTGGTCGAGCGCTATGGTGGCTGGCAAAGCCGAGAGATGATCGAGCGGTATGCGCACTACGTCGAGACCGTCGGACGCGCGTACCAGGGCCTCGTGCGTTATTGGCTCACCTTCAACGAGATCAACAGCGTGGCGCTGTCCTATCTCAACGCGGGCGTCACGCTCGAGGATGAGCGTGACCGTGCAGCCGTGACCGCGGCGTTCTCGCACCATATGTTTATGGCGAGCGCTCGCGCTGTCGAGATTCTGCACAAGATCGATCCCGCAAACAAGGTGGGTTGCATGGTCGCTGCCGGTGCGACCTATCCGTACCGTTGTGCGCCCGAGGACGTATGGCTTGCGTATGAGGAGGACCGCGGCCGCTACTTCTACACAGACGTGATGGCTGCGGGCGCCTATCCTGCTTGGAAGCTGCGTGCACTCGAGAAAGAGGGTGTTCACGTGCCCTTTGAGCCGGGCGATACGGAGTATCTGGCAGAGCATACGGTCGACTTCATCTCGTTCTCGTACTATTGCTCGCGCTTGGTGTGCGCCGATGATCAGGTGATCGCCGAGAAGGCGGAGGGCAACGTGTTCCCGACGTTGCGCAATCCGTACCTCAAGGATAAAGAGACTGCCTGGAAGTGGCAGATCGATGCGCTGGGTTTGCGCGTGACGCTTGCCGGCTACCACGATCGTTACCATCTTCCGCTCTTTATCGCCGAGAACGGTGTGGGCGGACTCGATGCGCTGGAAGACGGCAAAGTCCACGATGCGTATCATATTGATTACCTGCGAAGGCATATTCTTGCGCTGCGCGATGCAATTGTCGAGGACGGTGTTGACCTGATGGGATACACGCCGTGGGGCTGTATCGATTTGGTGTCGGCCTCGACGGGGCAGATGAAGAAGCGCTATGGCTTTGTTTATGTCGATGCCGATGATATGGGCAAAGGCACGTTCGATCGCTACCGAAAGGACAGCTTCTGCTGGTACCAAAAGGTCATTGCATCAAATGGCGAGGACTTGAGTTAACTCTTGCAGGTCTGTTGCCCCCGCGGTCCGCTTCGGCCGCGGGGGCTTTTGTTATTGAGGCGGCTGTTCATGAGGAGCATTGCAGGCTGCGGAAACCCGGCACTTGGGGACGTTCCTTTCCTGCCGGCAGCTTGGGACAGTCCTTAAAGGCCGCATCGATCAACTGCGGAAAGCACATCCCAG
>CABUVC010000095.1 GCA_902494855.1 uncultured Collinsella sp. | reverse complement strand
TTTGGACCCCCGAAGCATTGACATTTTTAGGCGTCAAAACCGCAGGATTTGACTGGCAAAACCGCAGGAAATTGCACGCCAAAAGTGTCGATGCTTCGGGAGTCCGTTTTCACTCGTTCACTTCTCGGGAAAAGTATTAGACCTCGATTCCGCAGTCCCCGATGTGACAAAGGAACAGTCCATTTGTCACATTCAGAATTGACCCCCCCCGCAATAGCTCATCGATGGCGGGATTCTCTATACTGGGTCACATATGACGGTATCGCGCCAAAGGAGAACGCCGTGACCACGTCGCAGATATCCCTGCTCGCGCTCATCTTGGTTGGGGGCATCGGCATCCTGCTTATCGGAGTGAGCGCGCTCATGAAGGCCGCCGCCCGCAAGAAAGCCAAGGCCTGTACCGCCGTGACCATGGGGACGGTCATCGACCATCGCTTTATGGGTGAAGGCAGAATGAATCCCGTTTTGGAATACACCGTCGACGGCACGCAATACCGCGCGAAAAAACAATTCCGTGGCATAAAGACCAAAAGCTTGTCGGGACTCCCCATCCGCACGCAAGCCACCGCCTACGAAGACGCCAAGGGCTGGCTGCACGTGCAGACAGGCCCCATCGCCCGCCTAGGCACCCTCGCGGAGCAGCTTTGGCCCCTCGGTAGCCAAATGACCGTGTACTACAACCCCAGCAACCCAGACAAAAGCTATGTCGAACGCCCCATCGTGGGCAACTTTGCCACACTGATGTTTAACATCGCAGGCTTCTTGCTCATCGCGATGAGCATCTTGCTCTATGTTCTTATCCAGCGCTAGCTCAAACTGATGCGCCCCGCGCCCCATGCGCCGCAACGACCGTTACGACACCAAGGATCAGCCATGGCAACACTTTCCGAACAAGAACGTAAGCGCATCCAGCGATACTGCATCTGTCCCAAGGTTGCCGGCGCGGCGCTTGCCATGGCATTCGTGCTGCCCTTATTGATTATTCCTTTCGAAATGATCGACGACATCGTCTTCCATCACGAAGGCTTCCAAGAGACGGGCATGATGACCGCCTTGGTGCTCACCGCCATCGAGCTCGTCATATTCTGCTACTGTGCCCTCGCGCCGCGTTTTGGCATGCGCGGCAAGCAGTGGAAGGAAATGCAGAACCGGCTCGCCATCGAGCAGAGCGAGAAAGACCGCTCGGCACAAATCGCAGGCGTTGTTGGCACGCAGGCCGCCGCACGCCTGCTCAAGAACAGCGACAACGAGACCGCACGCAACCTGGGCGGCGCGGCAGAAGTCGCCGCTGCCGTAGGCGCCGTCGCCACCGCGGCAGACGTGCTTGCCGAAAGCTTCGCCAACGCAAGGGCCATGGCAGAGGCCTGTGGCGTGCCTGTCCCCCGTGCAAAGAAGTGGGTCGTCGCGCTTGTGGCGCTGCCCCTCGCGATCGTGTGCGGCGCCTATATCCCGCAGCTGGCGCAGGGAAACATCGAGATGCAGGAGAACGCCGCGGCCGCGGCCGAGCAGATCGCCATCGCACGCAAGGCATTAGAGCCCTCATGCGAGTACGTGTCCGCCGATGACCCCTACGAGCGATATCAAGATTACGGCTATCACGTCCGCGGCTATCTGCACGACGGCGACTCCGATGCCCAGAAGACCTATACGTACCTGGATTTTGACAACAAGGGAACGCTCACGGAAGTGAGCTACGCGGCAGAGATCGACCCCGACGCGAGCCTTGAGGACAACCTCGCCCGCATCGAGCTCGACTTGGACGAACTTTCCTCTGTCGTCCAAACCGTAGACGTCAAGACCGTGAGTCCCGAGCTCCTAGCACCGCAAAAGCTCCCCGAAGAGTTTAGGCAGGCTTTTTTGAACGGTTCGCTCTACGAGAGAATCTCCATCAGGACGAGTGACAACCCCATCAAAACGTACTATTCGTTTGACACGGATCCCGAGGATGAATTTGACGAGTACACCCATCCAAGCATCCGTATCACATTGATGGGCAAAACGAGCTAGCCACCCAATGTGACAAAGGGACTGTCCCTTTGTCACATTATTCGGAGCGTAGGGCTTCCACAGGGTCTTTCTTGGATGCGCTGCGAGCCGGCAGCAGGCCGGCAACGACCGTCAGCAGCACCGAAATTACAATGAGCATCAGCGCGTCTTGAACGGGCAGGCTCATCAGGTTGGGCACCTGCTTGGCCGCAAGCGCCCAGGCATTAACCGGAAAGCTCACGGCCACCACGACGACAATGGCAAAGACGCCGGCAATGAGGCCTTCGATAAAGGTCTCGGCATTAAATACGTTGGCCACGTTGCGCTTTGACGCGCCGATCGCGCGCAGGATGCCAATCTCCTTTTTGCGCTCCAGCACGCTGATGTAGGTGATGATGCCGATCATGATGGAGCTCACCACCAAACTGATACTCACGAATGCGATGAGCACCAAGCTGATAGTATTCACGATGTCGGTCACCGAGCCCATGATGATGCCCATGTAGTCGGTATACGAGATTGCCTGCTCATCGTGGCCAGCAGCTTTGACCTGCTTGTTGTACGCATCGATGTAATCGAGCACGCGCTCCTTGGCCTCAAAGTCGCGCGGGAAAATCTTGACCGAAATGGGGTCCGCTTCGTCCGCATAGCCCAACGTGGTCAGATTGTTGTCGTAGGTGAGCTTCGACGCCTTGGCGTAGCTCATCATGAGCGAGCTCAGATCCTCGGCGTCCATGTTGAAGTGGATGGCACGAGCAAAGGCGCCCGCATCCACGCGCATGGCGCTCGCCAGGTTGGCAAAACTCGAAGACATCTGCGTCGCCATTTGGTCCATGAACCCTGCCGCACCCGCCTTGAGCTGGGTTGATACCGTCGTCGCAATCTGCTCGCTGACCGCCTTCATCACCTGATCCATAGACTGCTGCAAATACGGAGCCAGCTGCTTTTGCACATAGTCGCCCATCACCTGCTGCAGACGCTCGGCCAAGGCATCGCCGCCCAACGCCTTGAGCTGAGCCAGGCATTGCTGGGCTGCGGCATCATTCTCAAGATACGCCGAGAATGCGGCAGCAAGCTTTGACGCGTCCTTAAGATCTTCGGGCGACAGCGCCTTAAACTGATCAGACTGCAGAAAGCCCTCAAACAGCTGGTTGGCAAGCGTTCCTACCTGCTGCATCTGCTCGGGCGTGAGTTCCAGACCGTCAAAGATGCCCGAGAAATCTGGGGCCGGCGCTTTGGCCATGATGTCGCTGAAGTCGATGTCCTTCCCAACGCCCGAAAGGTCAAGGTCCAGCCCGGACAAGTCGATACCAGAAAGGTCTATACCGCCGGCCGCACCCGAGAGCGCCGACGTATCGAACGAGAACGCACTCTTCAGCGCCGCTTCGTCCACACCGAACATGCTGCCCAAATCCACGCCCTGTTTGGCCTCGCCTTGCAGTTCATCGAAAGACTTGCCCGTAAAGACATCCGTCTCGGGGTGGGCAAGCTGCTCCTGCACGATTTGCGAATCGGCAGCACGCTCCATAAGCTGGCGAGTCAGCGCATGCGTATAGGCAATGCCCGGGGACAATGCGCTCGCGTTTGCCGCCTCGTTGGGTCGCACCACGCCCACAATGCGCACGTCAATACCGTCGGCAACCTTGGCTTTCATAAAGTCGGCGTCGCCAGACATGTCAGTCCACATGCCGGTCTCTTCGTTTTTGCGATAGGCATCGGCCGGCGACAACACCTTAAACGTCGTGGACAGTGCATCGTCGTAGGTAAAGTCGCTGCCGGTCTTGGGCGTCTTGACCTTGCCGTCGGCCGTCATGGCACTGTTAACCAGGTCGTTGAGCTCATCGATATCCAGCGCGCCGATGCTGTAGAGCGTGTAGTCGCCCACCGTTCCGCGGCTCGAAAGCACCATCACGGCCTCGTTGGCGGACGTAGGCCAATGGCCGGCAACGACATCGTACTGGCTGTCGAGCAGGCTCTGGTCGTCAATCATCTCGTTAAAGACCGACGTTCCCATGGAATCCATGCTCACCGTTGCCGCCGAGCTCGCGCCTCCGCTCATGGCCTCGGTCATAGCGTTGGGAACAAGGCGAACGGGCTTCTCGTCGCCCTTACTCGAACGATAGACAACCGGCGTCACGCCGTAACCATACTGAATAGCGTTGACCTCTTTGTCGATACCGTTGCCGCCGTCGTCAAGCCATGCCTTAAAGCTCGTCATATCGTTAGATTTAACACTTGCGAACATGTCCTTTACGGCCGTGACCACAGGGATCTTATCGGTCCCCTGAGCCTTGCCGCCGGTAGCGCCATCGGACGAGTCCTCGCCCTTGGACGCCTCCTCATCCGTGCCCCCCTGTCCGCCCATCATAGACGACAGGTCGTAATCTTGTTTGGAAATCGTAAGCGGGTAGCTTGAGAGCGTGTCCTCCTCGACCTTTTTGATGTAGCCGTTTACGCCGTTGGAGAGCGCCAGAATCGCCGCGATGCCAATAATGCCAATCGAACCTGCAAAGGCAGTCATGGCCGTACGGCCCTTCTTGGTCATGAGGTTTCGGGCAGAAAGCCCCAGCGCCGTCATAAAGCTCATCGAGGTTTTGCGCGTGGGTTTTGCCTCGCGATGTGCGACCGTGGCCACATCAAAGGGGTCGGAATCGTCGGTGACCTTGCCGTCCGCCAGGCTGACGATGCGCGTGGCGTACTGGTACGCCAGCTCGGGATTGTGCGTGACCATGATGACCAGACGATCGCGCGCAACGTCCTTGAGCAAATCCATAACCTGCACGGACGTCGTTGAATCCAAGGCGCCGGTCGGCTCGTCAGCCAGCACAATCTCGGGGTCGTTGATCAAGGCGCGGGCAATGGCCACGCGCTGCATCTGCCCGCCCGAAAGCTGGTTCGGGCGTTTGTCAACGTGCTCGCCCAGACCAACCGTCTCGAGCGCCTTACGCGCACGCTGGCGGCGCTCGGCATGTCCCACGCCCGTGAGCGTAAGCGCCAGCTCCACGTTTTCCAAAATGCTCTGGTGCGGAATGAGGTTGTAGCTCTGAAACACAAAGCCAATGCGATTGTTTCTGTAGGCATCCCAATCGCGGTCGCTGAAATCCTTGGTCGAGATGCCATCGATCAGCAGGTCGCCGGAATCGAAATGGTCGAGTCCACCAATGACGTTGAGCATCGTAGTTTTACCCGAACCCGAGGGACCCAGGATGGCTACAAACTCGTTATCGCGAAAAGACAGGCTTACGCTGTCGAGCGCTACCTGCGTAAACGACTGCGTAACGTACCTTTTGCAAATAACTCTGAGATCCAGCATGGACGGCAACCTCTCTCGCGCGGGCGCGCTCGCCCGCTCCCCCGCCGTTCACGTTCGGCGCGTTTGTCCTACTCTATCCTCATTTTTGGCCGATACCAGTGAGGAATGTAACGAACCGCGCCAAAAAACGAACGGGACAGCACGCCGCATGGCGCACCATCCCGCATATAACATCCCCGATGCGACAAAGAGGCTGTCACTTTGTCACATTCCAATGCGCGCTACTTTTCGAGCCCGCACGGCATAACGTTAGCGCTGCCGCGGCGAGCCTCAGTCACGGCTGCAAAGAAGCGATAGCCGCCCGAGAAGTTAAAGCACTCAAAGCCATGCTGCGCCAAAATGCGGCAAGCAATGTAGCTGCGAATGCCGCTCTGGCAAATCACGTAGACCGGCTTGGCCCGGTCGAGCTCGCTCAGGCGATTGCGCAGATCATCGACGGGAATGTTTACGAAACCATCGATATGCCCGCGCTCATACTCCCCTTCCGTACGAACATCGAGCAGCTGCACGCTGCCATCGCGTGGCAAGTTGGGCTCATCCTCCCAATGCCACTGCGCCAGTATGCCGCGATTGAGGTTCTCGATCATAAAGCCCGCCATATTGACGGGATCCTTCGCCGATGAATACGGCGGCGCGTATGCTAGGTCCAAATCCTTAAGCCTATCGCCGCGCATGCCTGCCTGGATGGCAGTCGCCAGAACGTCGATACGCTTGTCCACACCATCGATGCCCACGATTTGCGCACCCAGCAGGCGCAATCCCTGCTTCTCGAAGACAACCTTCATGGTCATGGGCGTTGCACCCGGATAATAACCCGCATGCGAACCGGGCGACAGGACCACGCTGTCGCAGTCAATTCCCGCCGCGTGTGCCGCCTTTTCGGATAGTCCCGTGCTTGCCGCCGTCAAGTCGAATACCTTGATAACCGATGAGCCCAACGATCCGAGGTAGCAGCTGTCCATGCCGGCTATGACATCGGCGACGACACGCCCCTGCTTGTTGGCGGGGCCGGCGAGCGAAATGACCGCGTCCTCGCCGGTCACCTGATGCGTGACCTGCACGGCATCGCCCACGGCATACACGTCGG
>CABUVC010000094.1 GCA_902494855.1 uncultured Collinsella sp. | reverse complement strand
CGTCGATTATTGTGTCGCTCATGCTTGCCGGGTTGATCCTGCGCGTTTCGTACGAGAGCGCCCGCCGCGATGAGTATGACCGCCGCCGCGAGAGCTTTGCCGTTATGGATGAGAGTACCGCCGGCGTGCCCCACGTGCGCGGCGAGCGATCTTCGCGTAACGGTTTTACCGTCCTGGATGGCTCTGCGACCGAGCCGGCAGCCCGCCCGCGTCAGCGAACGGCGCCGCAAGGTCGTCCTCAGCGCCCCAGCCCTCGCAACGCGGGCGGCGGATATAATCGAATCGATTTGAACTCGGACCCGTCGGCGCGTCTGCGTACCGACGACCAGGGACCGCGTGTACGAAGGGACTACCATGACCGATAAAATGACCGTTGCTATTGCAGCCGGCGGCACGGCCGGGCACATCAACCCCGCGCTCGCCTTGGCCGAAGAGCTGCGTGACCGTGGCCACCACGTTGTGTTCGTGGGCCAGTCGCGCAAGCTCGAGGGTCGTCTGGTCCCCGAGGCTGGGTTTGATTTTGTGCCCATTACGGTCACGGGCTTCGACCGCTCCCGTCCTTGGACGGCGCTGACCTCGCTGTGGCGCGTCAACAAAGCCAAGCGTGCGCTCGCCAGTCATTTCTCAAAGGTCGGCAAGCCCGATGCCGCCATTGGTTTTGGTGCCTATGTCGAGGTTCCGCTGCTGGGGTGGTGCAAGGGCGCGGGCGTTCCGTATCTGCTGCATGAGCAGAACTCTGTTCCGGGCCTGGCCAACAAGATGATGAACTCCCACGCCGCCCGCGTGTGCATCTCGGTGCCGGCAGCGCGTTCGGTCTTTGAGCGCGAAGGTGACCCTGACCACGTGCTCATGACCGGCAACCCCGTACGTCGCTCGGTGATCGAGGGCGATCGCGCTCGCGGCCGCAAGGCACTTGGCGTTCCCGAGGACGCTACGCTGCTGCTCGTCTTTGGCGGTTCACTTGGCGCCCAGCACCTCAACGAGCGTGTGGCTTCGCTCAAAAACGAGCTGCTTTCGCGCAAGAACCTCTATGTGTTGCATTCGACGGGTGCCGACGGCTTTGAGGAGACCGAGCGCGCTTTGGCGCTGACGCCCGAGGAGGCGAAGCATTACCGCGTCCAGCCTTACATCGACAACATGGGCGATATGCTGGCTGCTGCCGATTTGGTGCTCTCGCGTTCGGGCGCATCGAGCGTGGCCGAGATCGCTGCACTCGCCGTGCCTTCGGTGCTCGTGCCGTACCCGCATGCGACGGCCGACCACCAAACCACCAATGCCCGTTATCTGGTCGACGCTGGGGCCGGCGTGCTCTGCGCCGATGCCGATATCGACGGTTCTGCCTTTGCCGATGAACTGCTGCACCTGGTCGATGACGCGGCGGCGCGCGACGCCATGCGTCAGGCGGCGCGTGGTCTGGCTCAGGATAGGGCCGCCGCTCTTCTGGCGGATGCGGTAGAGGGTTTGCGTTAGTTAGACGGGATATCGTCGGTCGCCCTCGCGCTGATGCGGTAGGTGCGGTACAGTTAACGGGTTACAGGCAGTGTTTACGCAAGGAGTACACGAGCACATGGCTGATTCCCAGACTGCAACCTCCGCGCCCGAGTTTAAGAGCGCCCACTTTATCGGTATCGGCGGCGCCGGCATGAGCGGCATCGCCCTCGTTCTGCACGAGCGCGGTTATGCCGTTACCGGCTCCGACCTTAAGACGTCACGTTATATCCGCCAGCTTACCCGCGCTGGTGTGAAGGTGCATGTGGGCCATGAGGCCGCCACGATCGACGAGGTCAAGCCCGACGTGGTTGTTGTCTCCACCGCTATTCCGGAGTCCAACCCTGAACTCGTGCGCGCTCGCGAGCTTGGTATTCCCGTGTGGCCCCGTGCCAAGATGCTCTCTGCTTTGGGCCACGGCTACATCACCGTCGCTGTTGCCGGCACGCATGGCAAGACCACCACGTCCTCGATGTGCGCCACCATGCTCGACCGCATGGGTCTGGATCCGAGCTTCTTGATCGGCGGCATCGTCGAGGGCTATGACACGAACGGCAAGAACGGCTCGGGCGACTACTTTGTCGCCGAGGCCGACGAGTCCGACAGTTCCTTCCTGTTCCTGAACCCCAACGTAGTCATTGTGACCAACGTCGAGGCCGACCACCTCGATCACTACTCGGGTATCGAGGAGATCGAAGCGACTTTCGCCAAATTCATGAGCCTGGTGGGCGAGGACGGCACCGTCATCGTCTGCGGTGAGGACCCGCATCTGGTCGAGCTCGCCAAGTCGACGGGCCGTCACGTGCTTTCCTACGGCTTTGCCGAGAGCAACGACATCGTCTGCATGCACCCGGATGTTAAGGGCATCCAGAGTGACTTTATCGTTCGCTTTGAGGACGGCACTGAGCATGCTGTGGAGATCAAGAGCAATCCCGGTCGCCACAACATGCTCAACGCCACGGCGGTGCTCACCGTCGCCCATGTCCTGGGCCTTGACATCGACGCCGCCGCCAAGGCGCTCTCGAGCTTTGAGGGCGTTCGCCGCCGCTTTACCCACGTGGGCGATATCGATGGCATCACCGTGGTCGATGATTACGGCCATCACCCCACCGAGATCAAGGCGACGCTTGCTGCCGCTTCGTCGCTGGGCTACAAGCACGTCGACGTCGTGTTCCAGCCGCACCGCTATTCGCGCCTGCAGGCCCTGTGCGACGACTTTGCCGATGCATTTGCCAATGCCGATAAACTGCTGCTGATTGATGTGTTCTCGGCTGGCGAGATGCCCATTCCGGGTGTCACCTCTAAGATGCTCGCCGATACCGTGCGCGCCAAGCATCCTGGCAAGGAGGTCGTGTACTGCTCCAGCCGTCTTGAGCTCAATCAGGAGCTCGAGCAGATGGTGGGCGAGGGCGACCTGCTGCTCACTATGGGTGCCGGTGACGTTACGACCGTCGGTCCCGAGTTTATCGAGTATCTGACTGCCAAGAAAGACGCTTAAGTCTAATGGGTCTGTTTAACGCCGTTATGGCGCTCTCGGGCATGATTGACACGGATGTGATCGAGGACGAGCGCCTTGCGCGTCATACGAGCTATCGTATCGGCGGCAAGGCCGACCTCTTTGTGACGTGCCATAGCTATCATGCCCTCCGCCGCGCCGTGGCGGTGCTCGATCGCGAGCAGGTGCCGTGGGTCATCATCGGCAAGGGCTCCAATCTGCTGGTTGCCGATGGCGGTTATCGCGGCGCCGTCATTTCGCTCGGACGTGAGTTTCAGCGCACGGTTGTTGCCGATGACGGTTGTACGCTGACGGTCGGTGCGGGCGTGATGTTTGCGCGCCTGGTCAACGATGCCCTGTCGCGTAGCCTCTCGGGCCTTGAGTTTGCCGTTGGCATCCCTGGTTCGGTCGGCGGTGCGATATCTATGAATGCCGGCACACGGACCGAGTGGATTGGCTCGCTGGTTGAGGATGTCGTAACGTTTGACCCGGCATCCGGTATCAAGCATTATGCGGGGTCCGAGATCACTTGGGGCTACCGCGAATGTAGCCTTCCCCGCAATGAGATCATCCTCGAGTGCGTGCTCAAGCTTAAACCGGCGCCCAAGGCCGACATCCGCGACCGCATGGAACGGTACCTGACGAGGCGCAAGCGTACGCAGCCCATGGGTCGCGCATCCTGCGGGTCGGTCTTTCGCAACCCGCCCGATGCGAGTGTGGGCAAGCTTATCGAGGATTGTGGATTAAAGGGTTTTTCGATTGGCGGCGCGGAAGTTTCGCCCGTTCACGCTAATTTTATCGTTAATAACGGAACTGCCTCGGCCGATGACGTTGCCGCGGTTATCAGACATGTGCACGGAAAGGTGAGGGAGGCGTATGGCATCGAGCTCAGACCGGAAGTTAAATTCCTCGGCTTCTAGAGCATCGAAACCCACCTTCCGCCGCGCCGGAGGGCGTTCCGGCGCGCCTGCCAAACCTCAACGCAATACCGTCGCGCGCTCTAAGTCTGTCGGGCATGCTCGACAGACCAGTCGTCCGGTCGTCGGCTCTCAGCTCGGTAATCGTCCGGCCGCAAAAAAGTCCTCGCGTCCCTCGGTGACGTCAAAGCCTGTTATGGGCGCCAAGCCTGCCCGCCCCATGGCAACTCCTAAGCCCTCGACGGGAACTAAAGCGGCGCGTCCAGGTCGCACACTGGGCGCATCGAAACCGCGCTCGCTGACATCGGTGCCGGCTACCGCCAAGAAGCCTTTGAGTAAAAAAGGCGTAAACCCGTTGTCTTCACTTGGGGCGATGGCAAATAAAACATCAGACGCCGCTTCTGTCGTTGCAGGCAAAGGTAAAATCGTGGGCGGCGTTCTGGCCGCCTTGGCCGTGCTCGTCGTCGTTGCCATCGTAGTGATCAACTCTGGATTGTTTACCGCCACTGATATTCAGATTCAAGGCAGCGAGCATGTGACGAAGCACGATGCTATCCAGCTGATCGATTTGCCCGAGGGAACGTCGCTTTTTAACGTCGATCCCGACCAGATTACCGAGGATCTCAAGCAGAACCCGTGGGTCTCGGGCGTGGATGTCCAGCGTCAGTTCCCGCATACGCTCATCATTACGCCGATGGAGCGCAAGGTCATCGCAATTGCCTATATCAGCTCCGATGACCTTGCCTGGGCCATCGGGGATGATGACACCTGGATCGCCCCGCTGTCGACGTCGGTCGAAGTGGATGACCAGGGCAACGTCATCACGACGGGGCAGGGCTCAAATACCCTGACCGGCATTGATGCCGCGCTGGCGCTCGCTAAGCACTATGGCGCGGTGTTGTTGACTGATGTCTCGGCGGATGTCGCTCCGGTTTCCGGCCAGGCGGTGAGCTCCAAGGCCGTTAAGGCTGGCTTGGATTATGTGCGTGGTTTTTCGAGCGAGTTCTTGGGACAAGTCAAGGATATTTCCACGCCTTCGGTCGAAGCCATCTCGGCAAACCTCAATAACGGCATTGAGGTGTCGCTGGGCGATTCGGACGATATCGTCAAGAAGGAACGCGTAGTTACCAAGTTGCTTTCGCAGGTAGAGGGCGTAACGTATATCAATGTGCGCTCTCCGGGCAACTACACATTTAGGAATGCTCCGACCTCGTAGCGCTGGTTGATGCTTTGTTGAGGGGCCATACCACGCCGTTTATCTGGTTTGTTTGGTTTTCACGGTCAATTATTTGACTGATACGTTCATAATGTGCAAACATAATACGGTTTACCTTTGCATTTACTTTCAACCTGAAGGTTAATGTGCGCAGGGGTCGACCCATGCTATGGCTATAACCTTTGTTCGGAGGACCGACATGCACGAGACAGAGATCAACAACTACCTTGCCGTCATTAAGGTGGTCGGCGTCGGCGGCGGCGGTACCAACGCGGTCAATCGAATGATCGAAGAGGGCATCCGCGGCGTCGAGTTTGTTGCCATCAACACCGATGCTCAGGCACTCGCGATCTCTGATGCCGATATCAAGGTGCACATCGGCACCGACCTTACCCGCGGCCTGGGCGCCGGCGCCAACCCCGAGGTTGGCCGCAAGGCTGCCGATGAGTCCCGCGACGACATTGCCGAGGCGCTCGCTGGCGCCGACATGGTGTTCATCACCTGCGGCGAGGGCGGTGGCACCGGTACCGGCGCTGCTCCCATCGTTGCCGATATCGCGATGAACGAGGTCGGTGCGCTGACCGTCGCCGTCGTGACCAAGCCCTTCACCTTCGAGGGCCGCAAGCGCAAGAAGAGCGCCGAGGAGGGCATTAAGACCCTCTCCGATTGCGTCGACACCATGATCGTCATCCCTAACGATAAGCTGCTCGACATCGCCGAGAAGAAGACCACCATGCTCGAGGCCTTCGCGATTGCCGATGGCGTCCTTTCCCAGGGCACCCAGGGCATCACCGACCTCATCACCGTCCCCGGTATCATCAACCTGGACTTCGCCGATGTTAAGACCATCATGAAGCAGGCCGGTACCGCCATGATGGGTATCGGTACCTCTTCTGGGGACACCCGTGCCGTCGACGCTGCCCAGCAGGCCATCTCCAGCCCGCTGCTCGAGAGCTCCATCGATGGCGCCACGCGCGTGCTGCTCTCCATCGCCGGTTCCAAGGACCTGGGCATCCAGGAGATCAGCGACGCCGCCGACGTTGTCGCCAACGCCGTCGACCCCGAGGCCAACATCATCTTCGGTACCGTTGTCGACGAGTCCCTGGGCGATCAGGTGCGTATCACCGTCATCGCTACGGGCTTCTCCGACTCCAACGTCAACCGTCAGGACGAGCTCTTTGCTGCTCAGCAGTCTCAGAGCAAGGCCGCTGCCTCCGCTGAGCCGCAGCGCACCGCTCCGGCTGCCAGCCCGGCTCAGGCCGCTCCGACCCGCAACGTCGGTGGCACCGAGCTTCCTAACTTCGGCAACGATCAGTTCGAGCTTCCCGACTTCCTGAAGCGCGGTAGCTTCTAAGTCGTTCTTTGCATTGTTGTGCACAGGGGCGTGTCCGTATGGACGCGCCCTTTTTATT
>CABUVC010000093.1 GCA_902494855.1 uncultured Collinsella sp. | reverse complement strand
GGTCGACATGCCGGCCCGTCCCCAATCTGAAGGACCGCTTTTGACGCAGCAGTTTACGATTTCCGTATCCCGACCGGATGGGACGCCCATCCCCGTCGTAGTTACCAAAAAGCGCGTCAAGAACTTCAACCTACGCGTCACATCGAGTGGTGAGGTCCACGCCAGTGCACCGCTCGGCGCCAGCCGCGAGCGCATCGAAGCGTTTGTAAAGCGCAACAGTGCCTGGATTGTCAACCGACTTGCCCAGCGTGAGCGACGTCAGGCGACGGCGCGAGAGCCGCTCAGTCCCTCGTCCATCATTGCACTTTGGGGCAAGCCCATCACGGTACAGGATGCGCTCGATCACAACTTTGCATCACCCGCACCGCGACCCAAACAGGCCACCTTCGCAAGTTTTATGGGTACCGATAAATCGGATGAAAGCCCACAGACCAAGCGGCACGCAATCCTCGACGGCCTAACGTCCGGTGAGCTCCAAGCCCACATCGACCAGCTCTATACGTCCGAAGTCACATCGGCGCTGCGCGATATGGTGCACGCATACGAAATCGCAATGGGTGTCGCCGTTTCTCGCGTTTCCGTACGCAGCATGAAAACGCGTTGGGGCTCATGCACTCCCAAATCCGGCGCCATTCGCATCGCACGCGAACTTGCCGCCTATCCCATCGAATGCCTCGACATGGTTGTCGCCCACGAGCTCGTCCACTTGCTCGAGCCAAGCCACAACCAGCGGTTCCACGTCCTGCTCGACACATACTGCCCCAACAATAGAGCACTGTCCCAGCGGCTCAAGCAGCCACCCATAGAGACATATTAGTACCGGTTAGCGCACGCGCTCGATCTCGACACCGCAGCTTGCCAGGGGAAGACCGACGGGCGCCCAAGGCTTATCGAGCTTGATGCGCACACCAAGCAGCGAGGGATAACGGCGCAGCAGCATCTGGGCCGTACCCTCAGCTGCCGCCTCGATGAGCCTAAACGTATGCTCGCGCAGATAGCCATCGACATCGTGGCACACCGAGCCGTAGTCAATCGAGGCGTCCAGGTTATCGTGCTCCCCCGCAGCGCGCAGGTCGGCATAGAGCACCAAGGACACGATGAACTTCTGGCCCAGCGCGTTCTCCTCGGGATACACACCATGGTTGGCAAAAACCTCAAGCCCGTCAATGACAATACGGTCGGCATGGCGCAGATCGTCATAGCTCACGTGGGGCACCGCCGTTGCGGTGGATATTTCGCCCCTGCCACGGCGGGCGAGCTCGGCGCCTTCAGTCTTGGTTGCATTCTCGGGCAGCTTTTTGTTACTCATCGCGATCGTCTCCTTCGTTTAGAACCCCGACCGCGCAAACTAACTACACGCGAATCGACAGGTTCTTTTTATCATCGCTCCAGTTGCAAGCATTGCGCGCGGGGCATGCGAAGCAGGCGCGCGAGGCCTTGTCGGCCGCATAGAGCAGACGCTCAAGCGGTTGGCTGTTCACGCGCAGCTTTCGATGGCCCAGAATGGCCGTCTTAATGGCTGCGGCATCGGCCGGCTCAAACGCCACGTCATCGGGCATGCCGCCGAGAATTGCATCAGCGACGCGCTCGCTTGCAACATCATGGGATATACCCGATTCATACTGTTCATCTTTGCCGATATCGTGAAGAAGTGCCGTGGCGTAGATGACCTCGCGGTCAAATTCGAGCTGCTCCTCGAGATTCTTGATCCACATAATGCGAGCGACATCGAGCAGATGGTCAATACCGTGGCGGCAGAAGATGCGCCCCGATTCCAACTGCGCAATGTTGCCCAGGTGCCGCCGAAACAGCCCGTTGGCACAAATGTAATCAATGCGAGGCATGGCACCAAAGGGGGCCAGGCCCGAAGCCATGAAGCCGCGACGCGACGTCCCCTCATCGGTCTTCGATGTAAAGTCGTTGACGACCCTCATGCTATCGGCCCAGCATCCTAAAGAACCGCTCCTCGAGCGCGGGATCGGTCTCAAAGACGCCGCGGCGAGCGAGCGTCACGGTCTTGGTGCCGGGCTTTTGCACGCCGCGCATGGTCATGCACATATGCTCAGCCTCCATGAGCACAATCGCTCCCTGGGGAGCGAGATAATCCATGAGAGCGTCGGCAACCTGCGCACACAGCTGCTCCTGCAGCTGCAGACGACGGGCATAGACTTCAACCGTGCGAGCGAGCTTAGACAGACCCGCCACGCGACCGTTAGGGATATAGCCGATCGCAGCCTTGCCATAAAACGGCAGCAGATGATGCTCGCACAGCGAGTAAAACGTGATGTCGCGCTCGATAACCAAGTCGTTCGAGGCGACGGCAAAGGTTTTGGACAGGTGCTCTTCGGCACTCTGGTCCATACCGCCGGCGATCTCACCATACATACGGGCAACGCGCGCCGGGGTCTCCAGCAGGCCCTCACGAGTTGGGTCCTCGCCTATGCCCTCAAGCAACAGCTTAATGGCGGCCTCGACTTTTTCCTGATCGACCATCTGGGCCTCACTTTTCCGATTTTGCGTTCGCGCTATGGTACCACGCTCTTCGGCATCGACCACAAGCTACATAGTATGGGTCGAATAGACCGGATCATCACGCCAAAGTTCAACCGCATCACAAAGCACAACGCCCTCGCGCTCAGCACGGTCGCGCGTAGCGTTCATATCGATTACACGCTGGTTACTCGAGCCCCTAAAGCGCAATGAGATATCGTACAGATCCTGAACAAACGGGCCATCCACCAACATATCGAGGCAGGCAAGGATACGGTCCGTCACCTCAGTATGGTGACGACCACCCGGCATAAGCTCCTCGAGCACGTCGCCGGTAAAACACCAAATGGTCTTTCCTGACCCCGCAGGATAAGCGGCACGAACGCGCTCGACAAACTCAACGAGTCCCGCCTGATTCTCGGGCTCCATAGGTTCGCCGCCCAGAATCGTCAGGCCGTCAATAAAGGGATGATCGAGGCTCTCGATAATCTTGTCCTCGACGGCACGATCGAACGGCTCGCCCGCAGCAAAGTCCCACGCGACAGAGTTAAAGCAGTTCTTGCACCCACGACGGCACCCGCTCACAAACAGAGAAGTACGAACGCCTTCCCCATCAGCAATGTCGAAATACTTAATGTTCGCGTAGTTCATAGGTAACTCTCCCGGGAGGTCGGGACATATCATCCCGTCCTCAAACATTCTCGGCCTTCGGCCTGCGAAACTGCGGGCGGGACGATATGTCCCGGCCTCATGCAAAGGGTAACTCAATGAACGAAGCGAACATCGAGTATAGGGTTCGAGGTCCAATAAAAACTTTGTTGCAGCTCAACCGCTATCGCAAGTAAATCGCAGCTGCAGCTCGAATTATTTCCGCTAAGAACTTCGAGGAGCGAGCAGGCCGCGCGCTGCATCTCAGCTACGTCAACTTGGCTGAACCGAGAGGGCCGCTTGGGCATTTGCTCGATATGAGTTCCGCACGCAAAGAAGGCCACTTAATGTGGCCTTCGTCTTGCGCAGGACTGTCCGAAATAGCGAGCAAATGCCCAAGCGGCCCTCTCGGTTCAGCCCCGGAGCGGTATTAGAGATGCAGCACGCGGTCGCGGATCTCCTCGGTTCGGCCCTGGTTCCAGAATTGAGTACCGATGTAGCCGCACGTACGACGGGCGACGTTCATCTTCTCCTGATCGCGGTTGCCGCAGTTGGGGCACTCCCACACCAGCTTGCCGTCATCCTCGACAATCTTGATCTCGCCGTCGTAACCGCACACCTGGCAATAATCGCTCTTGGTGTTGAGCTCGGCGTACATGATGTTGTCGTAGATGTACTGCATCACGCGAATGACAGCCTTGAGGTTGTCCTGCATGTTGGGAACCTCAACGTAGGAGATAGCACCGCCCGGCGAAAGCTGCTGAAACATGCCCTCGAACTTGAGCTTATCGAAAGCATCAATCTCCTCAGACACATGGACGTGATAGCTGTTGGTGATGTAGCCCTTGTCCGTCACGCCCGGGATGATGCCAAAACGACGCTGCAGGCACTTGGCGAACTTGTAGGTCGTCGACTCAAGCGGGGTACCGTACAGCGAGAAGTCAATATCGCTTTCGGCCTTCCACTCCGCGCACTTGTCGTTCATGCGCTGCATGACAGCCATGGCAAAGGGCGTGCCCTCCTTCTCGGTGTGGCTGTGGCCCGTCATGTACTTGACGCACTCATACAGGCCGGCATAACCCAGACTAATGGTGGAGTAACCGCCCACGAGCAGCTTGTCGATCGTCTCGCCCTTCTTCAGGCGGGCGAGGGCACCGTACTGCCAAAGAATCGGTGCGGCATCCGAAAGCGTACCCATCAGACGCTCATGACGGCACAGCAGGGCGCGGTGGCACAGCTCAAGGCGCTCGTCGAAGATCTTCCAGAACTTATCCATGTCCTGATGCGAGCTCAGCGCGACATCGGGCAGGTTGATGGTCACAACGCCCTGGTTAAAGCGACCGTAGTACTTGGGCTTGTTCGGGTCATAGTTCAGCGCGTTGGCCACGTTGTTAAATCCGTTACCGGAGCGGTCGGGCGTCAGGAAGCTGCGGCAACCCATGCAGGTATAGCAATCGCCGTTGCCGGCGGTCTCGCCCTTAGACAGCTTGAGCTCGCGCATCTTCTTCTCGGAGATGTAATCGGGCACCATACGCTTGGCAGTGCACTTGGCAGCCAGCTGGGTCAGGTAGAAGTACGGGGAATCCTCGTGAACGTTATCGTCCTCGAGCACGTAGATGAGCTTGGGGAACGCCGGGGTGATCCACACGCCGGCTTCGTTCTTAACGCCCTCATAGCGCTGACGAAGCGTCTCCTCCACAATCATGGCAAGGTCGTGCTTCTCCTGGGGCGTACGGGCCTCATTGAGATACATAAAGACCGTCACGAACGGCGCCTGGCCATTCGTGGTCATAAGGGTCACGACCTGATACTGAATCGTCTGAACGCCGCGACGGATCTCGTCACGCAGGCGGTCCTCAACAACCTCGCGGACCTTTTCGGGAGATGCGGAAACGCCGAGCTCCTCGAGCTCGCGGGCGACCTCGCCGCGAATCTTTTGACGGCTCACCTCGACGAACGGGGCAAGATGGGTCAGCGAAATCGACTGGCCACCGTACTGGGAGGAAGCAACCTGGGCGATGATCTGCGTCGCGATGTTGCAGGCGGTCGAGAAGCTGTGCGGCTTCTCAATCAGCGTACCCGAGATAACAGTGCCGTTCTGGAGCATGTCCTCCAGGTTCACCAGATCGCAGTTGTGCATGTGCTGGGCAAAGTAATCCGAATCGTGGAAATGGATCAGGCCCTCATTATGGGCATCCACGATCTCTTGGGGCAGCAGCACACGCTGAGTCAGGTCCTTGGAGATCTCGCCGGCCATGTAGTCACGCTGAACGGAATTGACGGTCGGGTTCTTGTTGGAGTTCTCCTGCTTGACCTCTTCGTTGTTGCACTCGATCAGCGACAGGATCTTGTCATCGGTCGTGTTCTTCTGGCGCTTCAGGCTCTGAACATAGCGATAGATGATGTAGTGGCGGGCAACCTCGTAGCAGTCGAGACGCATGATCTCGTCCTCGACCAAATCCTGAATCTCCTCGACCGAAACAGTGTGGCCCGCGTTCTCGCATGCCTCGGCGACGTTTTGTGCCGCGTAAACCACCTGGCGGTCGGTAAGACGAGAGCTCTCCTCGACCTCCAAGTTTGCGGCACGGATGGCATTGACGATCTTATCGATGTCAAAGACAACCTCGGTGCCGCTGCGCTTGATGATCTTCATCCTCTTGCCTCTTTCGCGTCGTAGTCTCATTGCGCTTCAGAGCCAAACGATGCCCGGCAGGGCGTGCCCCTGTCTTGCGGCGCCGTCGCGCAATCTGTGTTCTCGATAACCATAGTCCCTCATGCGGACAATCCTCGCAGCCAATCAAGGGGCTCAAAGATCTATCCAAATGGGGCGAATAAGGTTCTCGTTCTCTGTCCGCCATCTATCATACGACAAAGAGGCATCTATATCCTGTATTCTTTTTTTAGGTCAAACACAACATATAGTGTTTCAGCAGGTCAAAGCAATTAGTCATTTTGCAGACGCATTAATTATGAGGGGTTCTTGGCAAGTCGGTAAAACGTTACCAACACGGCTACCTGCATGGCAGTTATAAAACCCCCTTAGTCAAGCCGCCGACAAATCCTACCAAAACCAAGCCGCTCACGCCAAAAGAATCCAAAAGATTATGCTTGACCAACATGTTGCGGTCACGGTCGGCCAGAACGTATGCAATCTGCCGGCACCTCTACGGGGACCTTGGATCAATATTTGGTGGCATATTTGACGGCGTGCTTGGTAGCAAAACAAAACAGCCCAGAGGACATAGCCTCTGAGCTGCGAACATTTGGTGGGCGTTAGAAGATTTGAACTTCTGACCTCTTCTGTGTCAGGGAAGCGCTCTCCCCCTGAGCTAAACGCCCAAATGGAGCGGACAACGGGGCTCGAACCCGCGACCCCAACCTTGGCAAGGTTGTGCTCTACCAACTGAGCCATGTCCGCTTACGAGG
>CABUVC010000092.1 GCA_902494855.1 uncultured Collinsella sp. | reverse complement strand
GCTACCTGCCGCGAAGCTGGGTATCGTTGATGCCATCGTGCTGGGTATGGGCCGTGCCATCGGAGAGACCATGGCCGTGCTCATGGTCGTGGGTAACGCCCCGGTTATTCCCGACAGCATTGCGAGCCCCATCTCGACGCTCACGAGCCAGATCGCGCTCGACATGAGCTATTCCTCGGGCCTGCACCGCTCGGCGCTGTTCGGCATGGGCGTGGTCCTGTTTATCATCTCCGCCATGCTGGTGGGCATCGTCCGTCTGATTTCCAAGAAGAAGAGGGGGTAGGCTATGTCCGATTCCGTTGACACGACGGTCGATACGACCTCGTCGCGCGAGCGCATCAAGCGTGCCCTTTCCCACGGCAAGAAGGGCCGCATCAACAAGGACCTGTCCAACAAGATCATGCTTGGCGTGTTTCGTGCCGCTGCCTACATCACCACGCTGGTGCTGGTCGCTATCATCGCCTACGTGGTCATTAACGGCCTGCCACATATCTCGCTCGACTTTATCTTCGGTTGGCCCCAGGGCGTCAACGCCGAGGGCGGAATTTGGCCCACGATCGTCTCGACCGTCTACGTGACGGCGCTCGCCATGCTTATCTGCACGCCGATCGCTGTGCTGGCAGCCGTCTATCTGGCCGAGTACGCCAAGCAGGGCAAGGTCGTCGATCTCATTCGCTACGCTGCTGACGCTTTGGCCTCGGTGCCCTCCATCGTTATGGGCCTGTTTGGCTACGCCTTGTTTGTCGAGGCCATGGGCCTGGGCCTTTCGATGGTCTCGGCCGCTCTGGCGCTCGCGCTCTTGATGCTTCCCATCGTCATGCGCACCACCGAAGAAGCCATTCGCGCCGTTCCGCGCTATATCCGTTGGGGCGCGTACGGCCTGGGCGCCACCAAGTGGCAGGTTGTCTCCAAGATTGTGCTTCCTTCGGCCTTTGGCCGCATTGCCACCGGCATCGTCCTTGCCATCGGCCGCGCCATCGGCGAGACCGCGGTGGTGCTCTACACCATGGGCCAGGCCATCAATCTACCTATTTCGCCGCTCGATTCCGGCCGCCCCATGACGGTTCACCTGTACCTGCTTGCCAACGACGGCATCAACATGAACGCAGCCTACGGCACCGCGCTCTTGCTGATGGCGATTATTCTGGCCTTCAACCTGTTTGCGCGCTTCCTGTCGCGCAAGCGTCGCTAGTTAAGGAGTCCCATGTCCGTTTATCAGTCCGCTCCTACGCTGGAGCAAGCGGCCATTACGGCCAAGGATTTCAACTTTTGGTACGGTGACTTTCATGCACTGACGGGGCTTGACCTCAACATCGCCAAAAACGCCATCACCTCCTTCATTGGCCCTTCGGGCTGCGGCAAGTCGACGTTTTTGCGCTGCATCAACCGCATGAATGACCTGATCGAGGGCACGCGCGTCGAAGGCACTATGACGCTCGACGGCAATGATATCTATGCCGAGGGCGTCGACCCGGTCGACCTCCGTCGTCGCGTGGGCATGATCTTTCAGCAGCCCAACCCGTTTCCCAAATCCATTTACGAGAATGTCGCCTTTGGCCCTCGTCTGCAGGGCGTGACTAGCAAAAGCGACCTCGATGACATCGTGGAAGAATCGCTCAAGCGCGCCAACCTCTGGAAAGAGGTATCCAATCAGCTCAACAAGGATGGTTTGGCGCTCTCGGGCGGTCAGCAGCAGCGTCTGTGCATCGCGCGCGTGCTTGCGGTGCAACCCGATGTCCTCCTGATGGACGAGCCCTGCTCCGCCATCGACCCCACTTCCGTCTCTAAGGTCGAGGATCTGATGGCCGAGCTGGCGCCCGAGATGACGATTATCATCGTCACGCATTCAATGCAGCAGGCAGCTCGTATCAGTGACTACACCGCGTTCTTCTTGCAGGAAGTTGCCGGCGAGCCCGCCACGCTCATCGAGTATGGTCAAACCGACGCGATCTTTACCAGCCCGGTGGACTCGCGGACGGAAGACTATATCACCGGCCGCTTTGGCTGATCGGTGCGACTTGTCCCAAGCCGATCGGACCTGGTCCGGTGCGTATTCACTGTGCGGGCGGCATGACCGCACCCAACTGATTGGAGTGAACCATGCGCAAACTGTTTTCCCGTCAGCTCATCGAGGCCCGTCACGAGATGCTGAGCATCTACGAGGCCGTTGATCTGGCCCTCCACGATGCCGTGAAGGCCTATGTGACCGACGACCGCAAGCTCGCCACCAAGACCAAGAAGCGCACGCTTTCAATCGACGCGCGCTGCGCCAACCTGGAGGCCGTCTGCTACAACCTGATCGCCACGCAGTCACCGGTCGCCTCCGACTTCCGCCTGCTTCAGACGATTATCTATGTCGACTTTAACCTGCAGCGCATGACCGATAAGGTCCGTCAGATCTGCCGCGCCACGCGTCATATGATCAAGGCCGACATCTCGCTGCCCAAGGAGCTTGTCGGCACGGTTGAGGCCGAGGCTGAGGCCGTCTACCAGGTGCTGGGCTCTTCGCTTTCTGCGCTCGTCACCAACGACATGTCCATCATCTGCAACTTGGCCGTCGAGGACGAGCCAGTGCACGCCGCCTACGAGAAGTTCTTCCGCACCTTTAACCGCATGGACACGGGCGATTTTATGGACGACGACAGCAACTATGACGACCTGCGCCGCGCCATCATGGTTTCGCGCTACCTCGATCGCATCGCCTCGATTTCCATCGATGCCGCCTGCCGCCTGACCTTCCTGCTGACTGGTCAGCGCATGAATGCCGGCGATATTGCCCGCACGGACGAGGACGAGCTCGAGAGCATGCGCGTGCCTTCGGGCGAGGGCGTCATCATGAGGCCCGCCGTCGACGCGCGTTACGTTGCCAAGGTGCCCGCTAACGAGGTCAGCGAGGGTCTTCGCTACCTGCTCGATCATCTTGAGGACGAGGACGATGGCGAGGACGACGAGGAGTAAGTAACCCCGTTCGTCGAAAGATTGTAAATACCTAAGTGAGCGCGGCCTTGCACATGCGGGGCCGCGCTCTTGCGTTAGCATGGGACTACTTGTTTGGCTGTCAGCGGAGGCGATTAGCAATGGATAACTATTTGGACTTGATGCGCGCTCGCCGCGAGCAGATTCTGGAACGTTTTTATGCGGCGCTCGATCGCGCAGGCCGCCCCCACGACGCCGCGCGCCTCATTGCCGTGTCAAAGACCGTTGGTGTCGATGAGACCGTTGCCGCCATCCAGGCGGGGTATCGCCATTTTGCCGAGAACCGCCCGCAGGAGCTGGTTCGCAAGCTCACGGGTCTGGCGGAGCATCCGGAGCTGCCCGAGGTGCGCTTCGATATGATCGGGAACCTGCAGACCAATAAGATCAATGCGGTGCTGGGCTCAGCCGAGCTGATTCACTCGGTGGGTTCGCTGCATCTGGCGCAGGCGATCTCGAGCCGTGCTGTCCGCAAGATTGAGGCAGGCGAGCTCGCCGGTCCCCAGCGTGTGCTCATTGAGGTCAATGTGAGTGGTGAGGAGTCGAAGGGAGGCTTTTCGCCCGATGAGATTCGCGCCGCCGCGGGCGAGCTTGCGGAACTTGAGGGAATTTGCGTACAGGGGCTTATGACTATGGCGCCCCGGGGGAATAAGGATGTGGCACGCCGCACCTTTGCGGGGCTTCGTGAGCTGAGGGATGAGCTGGAGGCGGCGCATCCCGATTTGAACCTGCCTGAGCTTTCCTGCGGCATGAGCGAAGACTTTGAGCCTGCCCTTGAGGAGGGCTCTACGCTCGTTCGCCTGGGCAGGGTAGTATTTAGCCCGGAGTTTGCAGTAAAATAAGGCTCTGAAGTGCGCACTGATTATCGGGGCGCCTGCACTAAACCGCGAGAGGACACAACCATGGGCTTCCTTGACGAGATTAAAAATAAGATGCACCTGGGCGGCCAGCAGGGTTACGACCAGGGTTATGGCCAAGACGACGACTACGGCTACGATGACGGCTACGACGATGGCTATCAGAACAACGGCTACAGCGGTGCTTCGGGCGAGGGCTTCTACACCCAAGACGAGCCGAGCAACGGCCTGCTGGGTCAGACGCGTCGCGGTGAGGCCGAGTCGGTCGCGGTGTACACGCGCTCCGGTCAGCTGGTCGGCGATGACTCCCGCCATGCCACGACGTATAACCCGCCTTCGCGCTCGCAGGACAGTGTTGCGAGCGGTTATCGTCCTGGTGCCTATGACACGCCGTCGAGCTACGCCGAGAACACCCGCGCCCGTGCCGCCGCTGCGTCCGCGCCTGCACCGAGCGATGCCTCGGCCTATGCGAGTAATATCATCAACGCCACGCCGCAGCTGCCGGCCTATGTCCTGCGCCCCGAGAGCTATGACGACGTGGAGACCGTGGTGCGCCGCGTTCGCACCAAGCAGCCTGTCGCACTGATTTTTGTGGGCGTACGTACCGAAGTTGCCAAGCGCGTCTTGGACTTCTCTTACGGCTTTGCCTGCGGTCTGGGTGCTACGGTCAAGGAGGTGGGCGACCGCGTGTTCATGGTGCTGCCCGCCGGTTGCGAGGTCAAAGATTCCGATCTCAAGAAGCTTCGTGCTGACGGCTACCTTAAGTAAAGACAAGACGAGGAGACTCCCATCAACATCTACACTATCGTCCAGCTGGTCAACACGCTGTTCAACTTCTATTCCACGCTCATTGTCGTCTACTGCTTTATGACGTGGATTCCCATGAAGCAGGGTGGTTTGCTTCAGGATATTGCCGCGGTGCTTGATAGCGTGTGCGGTCCGTGGCTCAACCTGTTCCGTCGTTTCATCCCGCCGATGGGCGGTATCGATTTTTCGCCGGTCGTTGCGATTATTGCGTTGCAGTTGGTGCAGAGGCTGGTTCTGCAGCTTCTTATAGGTATACTCGTGTAGAACTGACTTAGTAACTTACGTCGGGCGTGTAGCGCCGAGGCGATGAAAAAGGAGACTTGTTATGGCTATTACCCCTGCAGACATCCAGGCTCAGACTTTCTCTGAGGCCAAGCGTGGCTACGATCCTGCCGAGGTCGACGTCTTCTTGGAGACGCTGTCCTCCGAGGTTGACGCTATGCTCGCTAAGATCGTCGACCTTAAGGGTCGTCTGACTGCTACCGAGCAGCAGCTTGCCGATGCGCAGGCTCAGCTTGCCCAGGCTCAGGATGCCCCCGCCCAGGCCGTTCCTGCCGCCCCCGTGGCTGCTCCCGCCCCTGACTTCTCCGCTCAGGAGCGCCAGATTTCCGCTGCCCTGATCGCTGCCCAGCAGACCGCTGAGACCATCGTTAACGATGCCAACGAGAACGCTGAGCGTATCCGCAACGAGGCCGACGCCAAGGCACGCGAGGTTATCCGCCAGGCTCTGACCGAGAAGCAGGCCGAGCTCGAGGAGATCGATCGCCTCAAGGCTTCCCGTGAGGAGTTCAAGGCCGAGTACCTCAAGCTCATCCAGCACTTCATGGACGATGCCCAGAACTCCTTCCCGGCCGACCTCATGGCCTCCACGCCGGTCGGTTCCGCCGCTTCTCCTGCGGTGACTGTTCCCGCCGAGCCGCTGCCCGTCGCTGACCCGGTTGTCCCCGTGGCCGACCCCTTCGCCCCGATCGACAACTTTGCCGCCGACGACTTGGACTAACATTCGGCCTACAATTTAGTGCCTAGAAAGGACCCGCAGCTTGCGGGTCCTTTTTTATGACTGTGCCGGGGTGTGTAACATAAAAAACCGAGCCCTGCACATTAGTGACGCAGAACTCGGCGAACGGGTGAGCGGTCAAGGGTGGGTTTTAAGGCATGTCCCAAAACCTACTTGAGGAGGAAGTCGGGGAGGGGAATGGTGCGGGCCTCGCGATGCTCGGGATCGGCGATGTGGTCGGCAGGATAGCCACAGACGAGCATGTGATAGGGATAGACGCCCTCGGGCAGGTTGAACTGCTCCTGTGCCACCTCAGGCTTAAAATGGCATACCCAGCACGTTCCCAGGCCCTGCTCGGTGGCCTCCATCATCATCTGGTCGCACACGATGGACGTATCGATTTCACTGGAATTCATCTGGTCATACGGGCGCACCCAAGCATCATCGGTAACGCTGCAAATAAGGAAAACAAGCGGAGCCCCAAAGATAGACCCATCACGAGCAAACCGAGGCTGACAAGCAGCAGCCTTCTCCAGAAGCTCGGGCGTATCCAGCACCATCACACGGGTTGGATGATTATTGCAAGCAGAAGGAGCAATGCGCCCAGCCTCAACAATGGCATCCACTACAGCCTGCTCCACAGCCCGATCTTCAAACTCACGACAAGAATACCGATCCCGAGCCAGATCCAAATAAGACATACAAGCCCTCCAACAATTAAAAATCAAACAAACCCAAAGTAACCCAAACAGTACCCAAAGCAGCAATCAGCCAAACGCTCATCAAGAGCCAAAGTGTCCGAATGGATACCAAAGGTCCCTTCAGCCAAACCCCCATTGCGCTAAACCTATCAGCCAAAGTTCCCAATGGTGGTACGTAAGGGAGCGGGCCCGACCACTAATACCTTTTGAACGACTCTGCTTGCAGCCGGAGTGAAAAAGGTATTAGTGG
>CABUVC010000091.1 GCA_902494855.1 uncultured Collinsella sp. | reverse complement strand
GTTCTCGCGGTTCCAGTTGGTCGCGTGGTTGGGGTGCATGGCCGTGGTGGAATATCCGAGCGACTTGAACTGCTCTGCCAGGTTCCCAGTCGTTTCCATGTTGTAGATGGTGTAGGGGTACACGCCTGAGCCCAGGTTGGCCATGGAGTTGCCGGTCATAAACTCAAACTCGGTATTGGCGGTACCGCCGCCGTAGGCGCTCACATAGAGCTTGCCGCGGCTGAGGCAGTTGGACAGGTTCTTAAAGTACTGCGGGCCCTCGTAGCCGGCGCGCATGTTCTGGTAGATGGACAGGTCCGAGAAGGTCTCGTTCATGATGGCGATGACCGTGGGCTTCTCGCTGTCGAATTGCTCCTTTGCGGCGGTGCGCTCGTCGCTCTTGGCGGCGTCGGACTTGTCGTAGGCCTTGGCGTACTTTTTGAGCGTGGCCTTGGCGTCATCGACAGAATAGTCGGCGGGTTTGGGCGGCTTGATGGACTGCGCCGCACTAATAAAGGCGGGCAGGTAGCCCTCGCGCCAGTAGCTCTCGAGCGGGCGCCAGGTGTAGACGGTGATGCCGAGGGTGTTGTAGTAGTCGATGAGCGTGACGTGCGCGGTCACGCCGCCCAGGCACAGCACGGCTACGAGCAGGTTGGTGAGCAGCATACGCTTGGCGTTGACGGCGCCCTTCTGACGGTGCGGGGCCACGAGGCCAGCGTACTCGCACAGCAGCATGGCGATGGCGGTAAAGCCCATGGACAGCACGCAGAACAGCGAGATCGAGAAGGTGTAGCCGTTACCGGCGACTGCGGCGGCGGTGGAGATGGCCGAAAGGTCGCCCGGCTGGATGGGCATGGATTTAAACGTGATGACGAAGAACTCGGCAATGCCCAGGACAAAGAGGGCAAAGGCCAGGACCGCGGGAGCTGCGCCGTGGCGCTGGAATAGGAAGAACAAGCCGGTCATGAGCACGGTGATGATGGCCCACTCGAGCAGGATGCACAGGGGGTAGACCCAGGTAAAGTCATGGTTGGACGAGACCTCCATGCCCAGCAGCGCAAAGACGCCGGCGAGCAGCAGGCACAGGACGGCGGCGACGAGCGGTTTGCCCACAAAGGCGCCGCGCAGGCGGGCGAGCTTGCCGGTGGGGGCGGGGGCATCGGTAGCGGCGAACGCAAAGACGCGCGGGGCGATGCGGTCGCGGGCGATGCTGGCCCAGGCGCATCCGGTGAGGATGGCGTTGGTCAGGATGAGCATCACAAAGGCGAGCGGCTCGTTTTGGGCGACGAGGCCAATGGCGCCCCAGACGGTCAAAAAGAGCTGGAACAAGCCAAAGGCGACGCTCCAGGCGAAGGCGCCCTTGGTGACGGTGCCCGACTGAGCGCGAATGGCCTTGGCCTCGCGCAAAACAAGGTAGACGGTCGCCGCAAGACCGACGAGCGAGATGGCGGCAGCGAACATGCTGAGACTCCTCACAAACTTAAAACCTACGAAAGCGGGGGTTTACCCGATTGTTACCTAAATATGCGCTGCATTTGCGGGCTGCGCACAACAACCAGCCATATTAACGCGCATGTGCGGCGGTGTGGCGCAATGTAGTGGTGACCTGCGCGATAATGGACGGGAATTACACGGAAACGTAAAGGCTTCTTAAAGAATTGGCAGGAATGAGGCTATGAGCGAGCAGGTTTGCAAGGCGGACATGGGCGGCGACGGAGCTGCGGGCGTGGATATGTGCGGCTATCCGGTCGAGACTACGGGCAACGCGGTGCTGGACATTTTGGAGCATCGCTCGTCTACGCGTGCCTTCGCGCGCGATGACGACGACCGTCCCGTGGCGGTGACCGACGAGCAGCGCGCGGCGATTCTGCATGCGGCGAGCCGTGCTCCGTCGGCCGGCGCCATGATGATGTATTCCATCGTGAGCATTCGCGAGCAGGCTACGCTCGATTGCCTGGCCGACCTATGCGACCACCAGCCCATGATCGCCAAGGCGCCCTGGGCACTAATATTTGTGGTCGACTATGCCAAATGGATCGATCTGTTCGATCACGTGGGCTGCTTTGAGCCCGAGTTTGTCGAACGCACGGGCAAGGAGCCGCGCCGCGCGCCCGGTCTGGGCGACTTTGCCATTGCGGCGCAGGATGCCGTGATTGCGGCGCAAAACGCCGTGGTTGCCGCCGAGTCCCTGGGGCTGGGAAGCTGCTACATCGGCGACATCGTCGAGAATGCCGAGGAAGTTGCCGAGCTGCTCGATCTGCCGCCCTATACCATGCCGCTATCGATGCTCATCATCGGCACGCCCCGCAAGGAGCGCCCGGCCATCGCGCATCCCGTGGTGAACCTGGTGCACGAGGAGCGTTACTGCCGTGCGGACGCTGCGACCATGGACGAGCAGGTGGCCGAGATGGACGCGATGTTCCGTCCGCATGCCCGTGAGGTGGGTGAGCGCGTGGTGGACATCTACACCCGCAAGCACACGAGCCCCTTTATGGCCGAGATGAGCCGCTCCATGGAGTGGTGGTTCAAAAACTGGCTCGGTATGTAGCGCATGTGACAAAGGGGCTGTCCCTTTGTCACATTCCATATCGCCGCGGTGGCCTAAAGGCCGCATAAATGTTTATCTAGCTGGGAAAACAGTGCCAAGTAAACCATAGCCGACCACCTATAATCCCTTTGAACATTAAAGTTGGGAGGAAACCGGCTTATGGAACAAAAGGCCAAGGAGGCAGCCTCACACGCTGCGATTCCTGTGAGCATCTCGGCGATGCTCGTCACGCTGGGCGTGGTGTACGGCGATATCGGCACCAGCCCCATGTATGTAACCAAGGCACTCGTCGCCGGCAACGGCGGTATCGGCAGCGTCACGCAGGAGTTTGTGCTCGGCGCGCTGTCGCTTGTCGTCTGGACGGTCACGCTGCTCACCACCGTCAAGTACGTGCTGATCTCGCTGCGTGCCGACAATCACGGTGAGGGTGGCATCTTTGCCCTGTACAGCCTGGTCAAGCGTTGCGGCAAGTGGCTCATCATCCCCGCCATGCTGGGCGGTGCGGCGCTCCTCGCCGACGGCATCCTGACGCCTGCCGTTACCGTGACCACGGCCATCGAGGGCCTGCGCACCATCCCGGCGGTCCATGCCGTGCTCGGTGACGACCAGGGCCGCGTTGTCGCCATCACGCTCGCCATTATCATCGCGCTCTTCTTGGTGCAACGCATCGGCACGGCCAAGATCGGTCACGCCTTTGGCCCCATCATGACGCTGTGGTTTTTGTTCCTGGGCGGCACGGGTCTGTTCTTTGTGTTCCAGTACCCCGCGGTGCTGCTGTGCCTCAACCCGCTGCGCGGCATCGCCTTTTTGCTGAGCCCCAACAACCATGCGGGCATCATGATCCTGGGCAGCTGCTTCCTCGCCACCACCGGTGCCGAGGCGCTCTACTCCGACATGGGCCATGTGGGCCGCGGCAACATCTACGCCACCTGGCCGTTCGTTAAGTGCTGTCTGCTGCTGTCCTACATGGGCCAGGGCGCGTGGCTTATCAACAATGCCGGCAACCCGGACCTCATGGGCATCGCCGACCTCAACCCCTTCTACCAGATGCTCGCCCCGGGCCTGCGTCCCTTTGCCGTCGGCCTTTCCACCATCGCTGCCATCATTGCCTCGCAGGCGCTCATCACCGGCGCATTCTCGCTGGTGTCCGAGGCCAGCCGTCTGGACCTCATGCCGCACATGCAGGTCTTCTACCCTGCCGAGACCAAAGGCCAGCTCTACATTCCCATGGTCAACAACGTCATGCTTGTCGGCTGCGTCATCGTGGTGCTGCTGTTCCAGAACTCGGCGCATATGGAAGCCGCCTACGGCCTTGCCATTACGCTGACTATGATGTGCACCACGCTGCTGCTCTTCTTCTACCTGCACGAGGAGCGCAAGCTCAAGGTTGCTCCGTGGATCTTTGCGGCCTTCTTCCTTTTGCTCGAAGGCTTCTTCTTCGTGAGCTCGCTCACCAAGTTCTTCCACGGCGGCTACTTCACCATCCTCATGGCTGCACTCATCATGGGCATTATGGTGTGCTGGTACAACGGCACGGCGGTCGAGCAGCGCCAGTTTACGCTGCTGCCGCTGCGCAGCTACCTGCCGCAGCTCAAGCGCCTGCGCGACGACGACCGTTACGAGCGCATGAGCGACAACGTCGTGTACCTGACCAAGGACACCCATACCGATTACATCGACCGCGACATCGTCTACTCGATTCTGGACAAGCATCCCAAGCGTGCCCGCGCCTGGTGGTTTGTGAACGTCGAGACCATGGACGAGCCGTATACGTTTGCCTATTCGGTCGAGACGTTCGATACCGACTACGTGTTCCGCGTGCACCTGTACCTGGGCTACAAGATCAACCAGCGCGTCAATGCCTACCTGCGTCAGGTTGTTCAGGACCTGGCTGCCACCGGCGAGCTGCCGCCGCAGACGCATGACTACTCGGTCTACAAGGATCCGGGTAACATCGGCACGTTCAAGTTCATCCTGATCCGTAAGCTTCTGGCGCCCGAGAGCGACGTGGAGCCCAGCGAGCGCACGGCCATCACGCTCAAGTACATCATCCGCCGCGCCGCCGGCACGCCCGCGCGTTGGTACGGCCTGGAGAACTCCAACGTGAGCTTTGAGTACGTGCCGCTGTTCACCAAGTTCAAGGCCGTGAACAAGATGCAGCGCCTGGCCCCCAACGAGCGGCCGTAGGCGCAGACAGGCTGCATGGAGTTGGTTTTCGATGGCCAAGATTGAGACCGAGGGGGCAAACATGGATGTAAAGATGCTTGATGGCCGCGAGGCGGTTGCCGAGATGGTGCGCGAGGCGCGCGTCGACGCCGCCGAAGATCGGTTCTTTACGAATCGTGCCAACATGGACATGGCCGATCGCGTGATTTCGATCGTGGCACTGGTATTTGGGGCGGTGTGCGTGTGCGCCCTGCTCGCGCACGTGCTGTTTGTCTAGCGGCTGCCGGTCGTAGAAGGCTTTACACTTAGAACCACCACAAGGGAAACCACCACAAAGGTGCCTGTCCCTTTGTGGTGGTTTTTGTTTTTGAGAGAGGGGCGGGGCACTGATGGACGTCCGTACGGACGGCGATATTGCCGATAGCTTTTGGTGGCGGCGCACAACGCTGACGCGCCGCACTCCTCTGTATGACGCCTGCGTATCGGTGGGGCTGCTGGTCGCGGCGACGATTGTGGGCGCGCTGCTCGACCATCCGGGTCTCGCGCCGAGCATCATGATCGTCTATGTGTTCGCCGTTCAGCTGTGCGCATTCTTTACCTGGAGTCGCCTGTATTGCTTGCTGAGCTCGGCTGCCGCCGTGGCGCTCTACAACTTCTTGTTTGTCGACCCGCGCTACTCGCTGTCGCTTATCGACCGCGGCTATCCCGGCATGTTCTTCATCATGTTCGTGGTCTCGCTTGTGTCGAGCTCGATTGCGTTGGCCCTGCGCCGCGCCCTGGCACAGGCTGCCGCCAGCGACCGCCGCACGCATATGGTGCTCGAGACCAACCGCATGTTGCAGCGCTGCGCCGACGAACAGCAGATCGTCCACGCCATGGCCACGCAGCTGGCGCGTCTTTCGGGCCGTCCGGTCGTGTGGTACGGCGCCGACGCCGAGGGCGATGACCTGCTGCCGCGTGCGACATACACGGCTGTGGGCGATGCGGCACCGGTGCACGAACTGGCGCCGCAGATGCCGCCGCGACTCTCGGCGTCCGCCTATGTGGGTACGCCTCTCGATGCCACCTATGGCGGCTCGGCGTTTTATGGTATCTACCTGACGGTTCGCACGGGCGACGGCTTCGTGCGCTCGGGCGACCCCGCCTCGGTGGTGGGCGTGCTGGCTATCGTTGCCGAGCCCGACGTGCTGACGCACGAGGAGCGGGCACTTGCCGATGCCATCGTGAGCGAAGGCGAGCTGGCACTCGATCGCGCTCGCGCCATGGAGGCCCGCGAGGAGGCGGCGGTGCTCGCCAAAAACGAACAGCTGCGCGCCAATCTGCTGCGCTCCATCTCGCACGACCTGCGCACGCCGCTCACTAGTATTTCGGGCAATGCCGACGTGCTGCTCGACCAAGGCTCGACCGGCACCGCGGTGCTCGATACCCAGACGCGCCGCGGCCTGCTCCTGTCCATTCGCTCGGATGCGCAATGGCTCAACGCCACCGTCGAGAACCTGCTTGCCATCACAAAGCTCGAGGGCGGCGGCATGCACCTGTCGACCACGCTCGAGCTCATGGACGATATCGTCGAGGAGGCGCTGCGTCACGTAAATCCGGCCGTGCGCGAGCACGACCTTAAGGTAGTGGCGTGCGATGAGCCGGCGCTCGTCAACGTCGACGCGCGCCTGATGGTGCAGCTGGTGGTCAATCTGGTGAACAACGCCATCACCTATACGCCTGCGGGCTCGCATATCGTAATCTCGATTGGCGTCCATGATGGATGCGTGGCGTGCTCGGTTGCTGATGATGGCCCGGGCATTGCGCCCGAGGACCGCGAGCGAATCTTTGAGTCGTTCTACACCGCCAACCACGGTCTGGCTGACAGTCACCGCAGCGTGGGCCTGGGTCTTTCGCTCTGCC
>CABUVC010000090.1 GCA_902494855.1 uncultured Collinsella sp. | reverse complement strand
TGTGCTCGCTGTAGAGGACTTCAACCTCACCGTTCACGACCAGGAGTTCATCGTCCTCGTTGGCCCTTCTGGCTGCGGTAAGTCCACGACGATGCGCATGGTCGCCGGCCTGGAGGACATCACCTCCGGCGACGTGCTCATCGACGGCAAGCGCGTCAACGACGTGGCGCCCAAGGACCGCGACATCGCCATGGTGTTCCAGAGTTATGCTCTGTACCCCAATATGACGGTGTACGAGAACATGGCGTTTACGCTCGAGCTCAAGAAGGTCCCCAAGGACGAGATCGACCGCAAGGTTCGCTCCGCTGCCGAGATCCTGGGTATTACCGAGTACCTCGACCGTAAGCCCAAGGCGCTCTCTGGCGGCCAGCGCCAGCGCGTCGCCATCGGCCGCGCCATCGTGCGTGACCCCAAGGTCTTCCTGATGGACGAGCCGCTGTCCAACCTGGATGCCAAGCTTCGTAACCAGATGCGCGCCGAGCTCATTAAGCTGCGTCACGAGATCAAGGGCACCTTCATCTACGTTACCCACGACCAGACCGAGGCTATGACCCTCGGCGACCGCATCGTGGTCATGAAGGACGGCGTCGTCCAGCAGATCGCCACGCCGCAGGAGGTCTTCAACCATCCCGCGAACATCTTCGTCGCCGGCTTCATCGGCGTGCCGCAGATGAACTTCTTCGATGCCCAGCTGGTGCGCTCGGGCAACGGCTTTACTGTCAAGACCGAGGATATGAACGTGGCGCTCGCCCCGGAGACTTGCGCTCAGCTTGCCCTCAACTGGGACGGCGGCGACGTGAAGGAGATTACGGCCGGCGTGCGCCCCGAGCAGATTCTGCTTGCCGACAAGGGCGAGGAGGGTGCGCTCCAGGGCACCGTCGAGGTGACCGAGCTCATGGGCTCGACCGAGCATGTCCACGTGACCGCTCCCGACGGCCAGTTTGTCCTGATCATCCCTGTCGTCGACCTCGAGGCCAAGGGCGCGCTCAAGGCTGGCGACCCCATCTGGTTCAAGTTCGAGAAGAACGCGACTCATCTCTTCGATAAGGTGTCTGGCAAGAACCTGATCTAGGCCCGGTGCATCCAGGCCCTCCCTTTGGGCGACTGCGGCTTTGCCATCCTTTTGCCGCGGTCACATATAAGGCTCCCCTCCCGTCCACTGGGCGAGAGGGGAGCCTTTCTTTGTGTTGGGACTGTCTGACCGGTCGTTTGTCTCGATCTGTAACGGATAGGGCCGATTTCGGACGTTAGATGTTACAGATCGAGACGGTTCCGCTGAGCTAACCATTTCATCTAAATCTGTAACACCAAAGGCGAATTACACCTGCTAGATGTTACAGATTGAGATAAACCCAAGGGGAGGGGCCGGTATGTCTCAATCTGTAACGGCTGGGACCGTTTTGGTTGAGTAATTGCTACGGATCGAGATTGTTTGGCCGAGTCGGATCACAGGGTAACGTGCGGGCACAAAAAACGGAGCCGTGTTGCCACGACTCCGTTTCTCAAGAGGATGGGTAAGGAGAATGAGCTAGCTCAGGTGCCAGATCTCGTCGTTGTACTGGGAGATCGTACGGTCGGACGAGAAGGTGCCGGCGTTGGCGATATTGATGAGCGCCTTGCGCATCCAGGCGTCCTGGTCCTCGTAGTCGGCCAGCACGCGCTCCTTGGTCTGGATGTACTCCTCAATGTCGAGCAGGGCCATAAACCAGTCCTTGCCCTTAATGTCGTCGTGCAGGCGCTGCAGGCGCTCGGCGTTGCCGGTTGCCATAAAGGCCGGGTTGGTGATGAAGTCCACCAGCAGTTTAATTCCGGGCTTGCGGTAGAGCGCACCGGCGTTGTAGGTGCCGTCGGCGTAGAGCTGCTCGACCTGTTTGGACGAGGCACCAAAGGTATAGATGTTCTCGTCGCCCACGAGCTCGGCAATCTCCACGTTGGCACCGTCGAGCGTGCACAGGGTTAGGGCGCCGTTGAGCATGAACTTCATGTTGGAGGTGCCGCTCGCCTCCTTGGAGGCCAGGCTGATCTGCTCGGAGATGTCAGCGGCGGGGATCACGCGCTCGGCGGCGGTGACGTTGTAGTTCTCGATCATGACAACCTGCAGGTAAGGAGCCACGTCGGGGTCGTTTGCAATCCACTGCGACAGCGTCAGGATCAGATGGATGATGTCCTGCGCGATAGTGTAGGCAGGCGCCGCCTTGCCGCCAAAGATGATGGTGACGGGGTGCTTAGGCCTGTTGCCGTTCTTGATATCGAGGTACTTCCAGATGATGTAGAGCGCGAGCATCTGCTGGCGCTTGTACTCGTGGATGCGCTTGACCTGGACGTCGATGATGGCGTTGGAGGGAATGGTCACGCCCTGCTCGAGCGCCATGAACTGGCGCATGATGGCCTTGGCCTCGACCTTGGTGGCGGCCAGGCGCTCAAGAACGTCCTTGTCGTCGGCGAACTTGGCGAGTTTGCTCAGATCGCCGGTGCTGCGCCAGTCGGTGCCGATTACATCGTCGAGCAGGCTGGCGAGCGCGGGGTTGGCCCCATGGATCCAGCGGCGGAAGGTGATGCCGTTGGTCTTGTTGGAGAACTTCTCGGGATAGATCTCGTAGAACGGATGAAGCTCGGTGTCCTCCAGGATCTTGGTGTGGAGGGCGGCTACGCCGTTGATGGAGAAGCCAAAGTGGATGTCCATGTGGGCCATGTGGACGGTGTCGTGCTCGTCGATGATGGCGACGCGCGGGTCATCGTGCTCGGCTTTCGCGATCTCATCGAGCTTGACGATAATGTCGGCGATGGCAGGGGAGACCTTCTGCAGGCTGGCGAGCGGCCACTTCTCGAGCGCCTCGGCAAGGATCGTGTGGTTAGTGTAGGCGACCATGGAGCGTACGATGGTCACGGCCTCGTCAAACTCGATGCCATGCTCGGTGGTGAGCAAGCGAATGAGCTCGGGGATGACCATGGTGGGGTGCGTGTCGTTAATTTGGACCACGGCGTAGTCGGCCAGATCGTGCAGGTTGCTGCCGCGCTCGACGGCCTCGTCGATCAGGAGCTGGGCGGCGTTGCTCACCATGAAGTACTCCTGATAGATGCGAAGTAGGCGGCCCTGCTCGTCGGAATCGTCGGGGTAGAGGAACAAGGTGAGGTTCTTGGCGATCTCGGTCTTGTCGAAGTCGATGGAGCAGCCGGGGACCAGGCCGTCGTCGACGCTCGCCAGGTCGAACAGGCGCAGGCGGTTTTTGGTGGGCTGGCCGTAACCGGGCACATCGATGTTGACGAGCTTGGAGGTAACGGCAAAATCGCCGAACTCGACGGTGTAGGAGCGGTCATCGTCGACTAGGATGTCCTGCTCACCGAGCCACTCGTCGGGGACGGCCTTCTGCTGGTTGTCGACAAAGCGCTGACGGAACAGACCGTAGTGATAGTTGAGGCCCACGCCATCGCCGGTCAAGCCCAGCGTGGCGATGGAATCCAGGAAGCACGCGGCCAGGCGGCCCAGGCCGCCGTTGCCGAGCGACGGCTCGACCTCGAATTCCTCGATCTTGTTGAGGTCGTGGCCTGCGGCGGTGAGCTGGTCCTTAACCTCGTCGTAGATGCCGAGGTCGATCATGTTGTTGATGAGCAGCTTGCCGATCAAAAATTCGGCGGAAATGTAATAGAGCTTTTTCTTGCCGTTGTTGAGCGGGCAGGTGGCGGAGCGCTCCTGCACGAGTTTGACCAGCAGCTTGTAAATGCGACGGTCGTCGAGCTGCTCGAGCGAGGTGCCAAAAGACTGCTCGGCGAGTTCCATGAGGTTAATTTGGGGCATGTTTCCTCCTGTAATGGGTTGATTACATGTCTGCAATTCATAAGAATCCCGCGCGAGGGGATTGGGGTGGCCTCGCGCGGGTAAGCAAGCGCGTCCGCACGGTGGGGAGGGGTCGGGCGCGGTAGCTCCTATTGAGGAAGCTCGATTTCGGCTTCCGACGGGATGCGGAAGTAGGTCTCGGTCCAGTCGGTGAGTTTGTGCTCGAGCTCGCGGGTGATGGCGCCGTCGAGCATGCGCCAGGTCCAGTTGCCGCCCAGCGTGGCAGGGGTGTTGATGCGCGCCTCGTTGCCCAAGTTGAGCAGGTCCTGCATGGTGTAGATGCACGTGTCGCTCACGCTGGCTGCGATGGTTCGGTTGAGCGCGTCGGCGATGGGTTCGCCGGCCTGCTGATGGGTGTACAGGGCTGTCTGCTCGCGCTGACGCGGGGTAGCCGTTCCCTCAAACCAACCGCGCGCCGTCTCGTTATCGTGGGTGCCCACATAGGCGACGGTGTTGGCGATGTAGTTATGCGGCAGGTAGTACGAGTTGGTGCCCTCAAAGGCAAACTGCAGGATCTTCATGCCGGGGAAGCCCGAGTTGTCGCGCATATCGATGACGCCGGGGGTGAGGAAGCCCAGGTCCTCGGCGATGATGGGCAGCGTGCCGAGCTTTTCCTCGAGTGTCTTGAAGAGCTTGAGGCCGGGACCCTGCGTCCACGAACCGTAGGACGAATCAGGCGAGGAGAACGGCACCTCCCAATAAGCCTCGAAGCCGCGGAAGTGATCCAGGCGGATGACGTCGTACATGTCGAGGGCGGAGCGAATGCGGCCCTCCCACCAGGAGAAGCCGCACGCCTCCATGGCGTCCCAGTCGTAGATGGGGTTGCCCCAGTACTGGCCGGTGGCCGAGAACTGGTCGGGCGGCGTGCCGGCGACGCTCACGGGATTGCCGGCGGCGTCGATCTTAAAGAGCTCAGGTGTCGCCCACATCTCGACGGAGTCACGCGAGACATAGATGGGCAGGTCGCCGATGATGAGAATGTCGCGCTCGTTGGCATAGGCCTTGAGGCGGCTCCACTGGCGATCGAAGAAGTACTGCGTCATCTGGTGGTAGAGCATACGCGCGGGATGGTCGGCGCAGACCTTGGCGGAAGCCTCGCCGCGGGTGCGGAGCTCCGCGGGCCACTCCCAAAACGCCTTGAGACCGCACTCCTCTTTGACGGTCATGAACTCACAGTAGGGGATGAGCCAGTCCTCGTTGGCCTGGATAAAGTCATCGAAATCGGCCGGCTTGTCGGCAGCAAAGCGCTCGGCGGCGCGGTCGAGAATCTGACGGCGGCCGCCAAAGATAGCACCGTAGTCGACATTGCTGGGGTCGGATCCCAGATACACGCCATCGATATCGCGCTGCTCCAGATACCCTGCCTCGATAAGCTCGGCAAAGTCGATAAAGTTGGGGTTGCCTGCGCGGGCCGAGAACGACTGATAGGGCGAATCGCCATAGCTGGTCGTCGTAAGGGGCAGAATCTGCCAGTAATGTTGTTTGCACGAGGCGAGAAAATCGACGAAGTCGTAGGCATTCCAGCCAAAGCCGCCGATTCCGTATGGTCCGGGCAGAGATGAGACGGGCATGAGGACGCCGCTTGCACGCTCCATGAATGCGCTCACCAACCTTCTTGTTGTGGGGTCGGCCTGCCGATGGGTGTGCAGTCCGCCTCCGATGTTCTGATTCGATACGCCTATTGTAAAACATGTTGTTTAAACATGTACAGGCAAGATAAAAAAGTTGGTCGATTTTCGGCGAATGGCTACATGCCATGAAAAAGCCCCGACCTCACAACGTGAGATCGGGGCAAGAACGGTATGTAGGTTTTTGCTACTCGGCGTCGGCGAAGCCGTTGGGGTTGTGGCTCTGCCAGTTCCAGCTATCGCGGCACATGTCCGCGATGTCGTACTGGGCCTTCCAGCCCATCATGCGCTCGGCCTTTGAGGCATCGCACCAGTTGGCAGCGATGTCGCCGGCGCGGCGCTCGCGGATCACGTAGGGCAGCTCCTTGCCACAAGCCTTGGAGAAGGCGGCGACGACCTCGAGTACCGAGGTGCCGGTGCCGGTGCCCAGGTTAAAGATCTCGACGCCGGTCTTGCCGTTCATCCAGTTAAGGGCGGCAACGTGACCAGAGGCCAGATCGCACACGTGGATGTAGTCGCGCACGCCGGTGCCGTCGGGGGTGGGGTAGTCGTTGCCAAAGACCTGAACGGCCTCGAGCTTGCCCACGGCGACCTGGGCGACATAGGGCACCAGGTTGTTGGGGATGCCCTTGGGGTCCTCGCCGATCAGGCCCGACGGATGAGCGCCGATGGGGTTGAAGTAACGGAGCAGCACGACGTCCCACTCGGGGTCGGCGGTGTGGACGTCCATAAGGATCTGCTCGATCATCCACTTGGTCCAGCCATAGGGGTTGGTTGCGGGCTTCTTGGGGTCTTCCTCGGTGACGGGCGGGTTGTCCGGGTCGCCGTAGACGGTCGAGGAGCTCGAGAAGATGATGGACTTGCAGCCATGGTTGCGCATGACGTCGATGAGCACCAGGGTGTTCTCGATGTTGTTGTGGTAGTACTCGACGGGCTTGCTCACCGACTCGCCGACGGCCTTAAAGCCGGCAAAGTGGATGACACGATCGATCTGATGGGTATCGAAGATCTTGTTCATCGCATCGCGGTCGAGCACGTTGGCCTCGTAGAAGGTGAGGTTCTTGGCGGCCTCGTCGCCCACGATGGTCTTGACGCGGTCGACGGCGACGGCGCTGGAGTTGGAGAGATCATCGACGATGACGACCTGGTAGCCACCCTCGAGCAGCTGAACGACGGTGTGCGAGCCGATAAAGCCGGCGCCACCGGTAACGAGGACGCAGGTGTCTTTGGGGTCGAGTGCTTTGGACATGTAGTCTCCTATCGAATCAGGAACACTTCT
>CABUVC010000089.1 GCA_902494855.1 uncultured Collinsella sp. | reverse complement strand
TCGAGTCGCTGGTTCGAGCCGTGTCATTGCCGATTGACGATGGCGTCCGCCCATCTGGCTTGGTACTTGTGGGCGGCCGCGGGGACGATGCCGAGTACGCGCGTATCGAGCGCTTGACCGCGGCCTCGGATGTGCCGGTGACGCTGGCGGGGCGCCTGGATAGCGATGAGCTCGTGCGTGCCTACCGCAGTTCCGACGTTTTTGTGCTGCCTTCGTTTTACGAGGGTCTGCCGCTCGTGACGATCGAGGCCCTCGCGTGCGGCTGCAAAGTTGTGGCGACCGATTTGCCCGGCGTTCGTCCCTGGATGGAGGCGATGCTTCCCGGCGCTCCCGTGACGTGGGTGGCGCCGCCGCGTATGACGGATGTCGACACGCCCGAGGCGGCCGACCTTCCGTTGTTTGAGCGCGCACTGGCAGATGCTATCGCGCAGGCGCTTGCGGATCCGCCTTCGACGTTCGAGCCGTCGGCGGTCTCTTGGGAAGCGTGCCTGGGGCGTATACTTAAAGTCGTTGATTTGTTGGAAGGGGGTTCGTATGGCTAAGGACACCATGAGGCTCACGTCCATGACGGCCGCGAGCGGTTGAGCCGCTAAGTTGGCTCCCGGAGCCCTCGCCCAGGTCCTGGGCGACTTGCCCAATGTGCATAACGACAACTTGCTCGTGGGGTTCGATACCTCCGACGATGCGAGCGTCTTCCGCGTAGGGGAGAACCTGGGGCTCGTGCAGTCCATCGACTTCTTCCCACCGATGGTCGATGACCCGTTCCTGTTTGGCCAGATCGCTGCGGCCAACTCGCTGTCGGACATCTACGCCATGGGCGGGCGGCCGAGCCATGCCATGAACCTGCTCTGCATACCCAGTTGTCTGGGCATCGAGGTTGCCGGTCAGATTCTGGCGGGCGGCGCCGACAAGTGCGTCGAGGCGGGTTGCTCCATCGCGGGCGGCCATACCATCAACGACGACGAGCCCAAGTACGGCCTGTCCGTGAGCGGCTTTGTCGCGCTCGACCGCATGCTCGCCAACAGCGGCGCACGCGTGGGCGATGTTCTGCTGCTGACCAAGGCGGTTGGCTCGGGCATCATCACCACGGCCATTAAGGGCGAGCTTATCGAGCAGGACGAGGCCGCAGCCATGTTTGACTCGATGCGCACCCTCAACGAGGCCCCGATTCGTCTGGCCGAGGGACTCGAGCTTCACGGCTGTACCGACATTACGGGCTTTGGCCTGATCGGGCACGCGTGTGAGATGGCCGAGGGCTCGGGCGTGCAGGTTGAGCTTGCGTCGGGGGCGGTGCCGCTCTTTGACCAGGTGCTCGATATGGCGCGTCTGGGCATTATCCCCGCGGGCTCCTACCGCAACCAGGACTTCTTTGGCCCGCGTGTGGCTGCCGACGAGGATCTGGAGCCGGGCATGCTGGATGCGCTGTACGATCCGCAGACGTCTGGTGGCCTACTCATCGCGGCGCCTGCTGCCGATGTGGATGAGCTTGCGCGCCGTCTGCATGCCGAAGGACGTATCGCCGCCGTCGTCGGTCGCGTGTGCGAGCCGGTGCCAGGCGGTCCTGCCGTCCACGTTGTACGTTAACGACACGTTTATTGAGCTATGTACTGTCCTAGAACGATTTATTCGAAAGGAAAAACTATGTCTACCAAAATTGAAGTCAATGCCATGGGCGATGCCTGCCCGCTGCCCGTCGTCAAGACGCTTAAGGCACTCAAACAGCTTGATGGCGAGGGTGCCGTCGTGACCTCGGTCGATAACGAGACCGCCGTCAAGAACATCTCCAAGATGGCGCAGGAGAAGGGCTGCGCGGCCTCGGTCGAGAAGATCTCGGACGCCGAGTGGCACGTGACTGTCGTGACCGCCGGTGCCGTGGCCGTTGCGGACCCCGAGCAGGACGGTGTTGCTTTTTGCGACGCCAGCGCCGGCAAGGGCAAACTCGTCATTTCCGTCTACACCGATTGCATGGGCCGTGGCGACGACGAGTTGGGCCACAAGCTCATGAAGGCGTTTATCTTTGCTGTGACGCAGCAGGAGGAGCTGCCCGCGACCATGCTGTTCTACAACGGCGGCGCCAAGCTCACCGTCGAGGGCTCGCCGGTGCTCGATGACCTGAAGGGCCTGGCCGAGCAGGGTGTCGAGATTCTCACCTGCGGTACCTGCCTCGACCACTATGGTATTAAAGACCAGCTTGCGGTGGGCGAGGTCACCAACATGTACGTGATCGTGGAGAAGATGGAGCAGGCCGTGCGCGTCGTGCGCCCGTAGCGTATTGGTTGGAGTTGCCATGAGGGAGAAGCGCCCGGCGCTTGTCATCACGTTTCCCACCACGGCGGCCGCCATGGGCTGCGAGTCCCTGTGTATCGAGCGCGGCCTTCCCGGGCGAACGATTCCCGTGCCCGGGGAGGTCGCCGCTGGCTGCGGTCTGGCGTGGAAAGCCCTGCCTGCAGATGAGGAGCTGCTACGCGGCGAGCTTGCCGCGGCAGGCGTTCCCACCGAGGGCTTTACCGTGATCGATATGTGGGAGGTCGTGCGGTGATCTACCTGGATAACGCGGCGACGACCATGCACAAGCCGCAGACGGTCATCGGCGCCGTGACGCAGGCGATGTGTTCGCTTGGCAATGCCGGGCGCGGTGCCACGTCTGGTGCCCTCGATGCCGCTCGTACGATTCACGCTTGCCGTGCCAAGCTCGCGCACCTTTTGGGTTGCCCGAGGGCGGACCATGTGTGCTTTACGCCCAACTCTACGGCGGCGCTCAACACCGCCATCAACGGGGTGGTGCGCCCCGGCGACCGCGTGGTCACGACGGTGCTCGAGCACAACTCCGTGCTGCGTCCGCTCAACCGCCTGGCGGTAGAGCAGGACGTTACCGTTGAGCATGCGGGCTGCGACGCGAACGGCGTGCTCGACTACGACGAGCTCGAGCAGCTGGTCACGCCGGGCACGCGTGCCGTGGTGGTGACGCACGCCTCCAATGTGACCGGCAACGCGGTCGACGTTTCGCGTGTGTCTGCCATCGCGCATGCGGCAGGTGCGCTGGTGATCGTCGACGCCTCGCAGTCTGTCGGCACGGCGAAGATTGACATGGATGCCATGGGGCTCGATGTTGTGTGCTTTACCGGCCACAAGGGGCTCATGGGTCCTCAAGGCACCGGCGGCCTGGCCGTGGCGGAAGGCATTGACGTGGCTCCGTGGGCCATGGGTGGCACCGGTGTTCACAGCTTTGACCCACTGCAGCCACTTGAGTGGCCCACGCGCCTTGAGGCGGGCACGCTCAACGGTCACGGTATCGCAGGCCTTTCCGCCGGTCTCGACTTTATCGAGGCACAAGGCGGGGTCGAGGCGATTGCGGCGCATGAGCGCTCGCTTGCAGAGCGCTTCCTCGACGGCGTTCGCGAAATCCCCGGCATTGCGCTCTACGGTGCGTTTGACCAGCCCGTGCGCTCGGCGATCGTCTCACTCAATGTGGGCGATATCGACTCTGCCGAGATCTCGGACGCGCTTATGCAAGGGTGGGGGATTGCGACGCGCCCCGGCGCCCATTGCGCCCCGCTCATGCACCGCGCGCTCGGGACCGAGCGCCAGGGTATCGTTCGCTTCTCGTTTGGGTATTTCAACACGGACGAAGAAGTCGATACTGCGATTGACGCTTTGCGCGATTTAGCCTGCTAGAGCGTATATACTTGCGGGACGGGTCTTTTGCCCGTCCCGTTTTTGTTTCGACCCGAAAGGTGTGCCTATGGCTTCATCCGCCCCGCGCGGTCTGCGTTCCGACCATGTCGTTACCGTCGGCATTGCGCTGTTCTCGATGCTCTTTGGCGCTGGTAACCTCATCATTCCGCCGTTGCTGGCACTTCAGGCCGGCACGGCCACGCCGCTTGCCATGATCGGCTTTTTGATTGCCGCTATCGGTCTGCCTGTTATGGGATTTATCGCCGTCGCGCTCGCCGGCACGGCCCGCGAGCTGGCCGGGCGCGTGCATCCTAAATTTGGCGAATTCTTCGTTGCGGCGGTGTATCTGGCCATCGGCCCGTGCCTGGCTATTCCGCGCACGAGCTCCACGGCCTTCGAGATGCTGGTGCCGCTGCTACCCGAGGGCGTTTCGCTCGGCACGGCACGTCTGGTGTTTGCCATCGGGTTCTTCGTCGTCGCGTTTGTGCTCACGCTGCGCCCGGGTGTTATCACACGCGTGCTCGGCCGCATTACGGGCCCCGCGCTCATTGCGCTCATCGTGCTGGTCGTGGGTGCTGCCGTGATCTCGCCGCTGGGACCGGCTGCCGCGCCTCAGGCTCCCTACGATGCAGGCGCCGCCGTGCAGGGCTTTCTGACTGGCTATCAGACCATGGACCTGCTCGCGTCGCTCGCCTTCGGCATCATCATCGCTGAGACCATCCATGAGCTGGGTGTTACCGATGACAAGCGCGTGGCCTTCGAGATTTCGCGTTCCGGTGTGATTGCCGGCGTGCTCATGGCCATCATCTACTGCGGCTTGGGCCTTGCCGGTATGCAGCTCGGCACGGTTATGCCCGATGCCACCAACGGCGCCGCCATCCTTGCTCGTTCGGCTTCCATGCACTTTGGCCTTGCCGGCACGGTCGTGGTCTTTGCCATCTTCTTCCTCGCCTGCATGAACGTGTGTATCGGCCTTATCAGCTGCTGCTCGCGTTACTTCTGCGAGACGTATGTGGTTAAAGGGGGAGCGGAGGCCTCCGAGGAGGCCATGCGCCGTCCCTTTGCGATTCTCGCCTTTGTGTTCGCAGCGTTTTCGTGCGTGCTCTCCAACGTGGGCCTCGACGTGATCCTCATGTTCTCGGTGCCCATGCTCAACGCCTTGTATCCCGTTGCCATCGTGCTGGTGCTGATGGGCCTGGTGCACGGTTTTTGCGACTCGCATCCGCAGGTGTGGGTCTGGGTCGGCGGCGTGGTCGCGGTGCAGAGTGTGATCACCTCGGTCCGCGATGCGTTCTTTGCGGGCGCGTGGCTGCCATTCGATGCACTGCCGCTGGCGGACATTGGAGCCGCGTGGGCGCCGGTTGCCGTGGTGGCATTTGTGATCGGTCTGCTTCATAGCCGGTTTGTCGCACATTCGAGGAGCTAGGGTATCGTCGCTTGCACAGGCGGGAAGTCTCCCCTATAATTTCCTTCGCTTTGGGACACGCAAGGTTTAGACCTTAGCTGCTCAACACCTTCGGGACGTGGCGCAGTTTGGTAGCGCGCCTGCTTTGGGAGCAGGATGTCGCAGGTTCAAATCCTGTCGTCCCGACCATATCTTGCGGGCGTAGTTCAATGGTAGAACCCCAGCCTTCCAAGCTGATGACGCGGGTTCGATTCCCGTCGCCCGCTCCATAAGATAGATGAATGGCTCTGGCTCCTTTTGGAATCAGAGCCGTTTTCATATACATGCCGGGACCCCTGATCCCCTTCTAAGTTGCGGTGAAATAGTTCCTGGATTAGCCGCAAAAGCTGTTATCCAGGAACTATTTCACCGCAACTTATTGAGGCTGAGCGGTCTGGGTCGATGATGGGTTCTGTTGTCGAGAAGATGAGGACAGCCGGTCAGGAGTCAGCGTAGGGTTTTGTGGTTGGTATACCGTAGCCGCGCATCATGGAGCCGAACGCTTTGACATCGTAGGTGTCTGAGAGCTTGAAATGGATGACGTTGTGGCCCATGGCACGCAGGTTCGCATCGCGCATGAGGGCAGCTCGATAGGTTTTTGCCGCAGTATGTTCCGGATCATTTTGGGCATCGTCCTCAAACTTGCCTAGTCCATGCAGCTCAGCCAACATCCAAGAGCCGTTTGGCATCTGCCAGCCGTAATCTGCCAAATAACAGCCGGCGTTTCCCGGTCGAGTGATTTCAACCTGAAGTTCGGGAGCGGCAACTCCCGCCAGAATCATTGCCGCCCGTGCTTCGGATTCTCCACCGTTATCCGATCTGCCATCCATGTGTTCAAAAACGTCAAATGCGCGCGCAATGCCGTGCAGTCCGCGGCAGTTCGCTTGTGCATATGCACGCAATTCTTCACGCTCGACACCGTACTCACGAGCCAACCCGTCGACATAGCCTAGCGCATATCGAAAAGCGCTCGTTCGGGCGATGTCGACCACAGTGCGATATGGATCCGTTAACGTAAACGGGCCGAGCTGCCATACGTCGCCCGGCCGCCAGCGTCGGTATTCAACGAATTCGTACATATCGCGTCTGGTGGAACGCGGCAGCAGCACTTGCACCTTGTCGAGAAGCGAATATGCAGAACCGATGCCATAGAGCAGTGCCGCCGTTGCTCCACAAAACACGGCATCCGGTTCAACGACCGCAATAGCGGATGCCAATTGAAAGATGCGATCTTCGACGTCGAGGTCATTCCAATACGCGGGATCGGCGTAGACATGGTTGTAGAGTCGAATAATCATCTCTTTTTGCATGAGCGCGTAGGCACAGCGTTCATCCCATTTTTTGGTAGCTACAAACAGATGCCCGCCATGATGGGCCTCGAATAACCGGAAGAACAGCTCTACTTGCGGTTTGGAGCAGCGTTTATCATGACTCATTTTCGACCCCATGGTCTCGAGGGGGGAGTGAATGACACTACGCTATCCCATATTTGGTACGCCAGACCTTGCCATGAACTGACCAAAAGCTTGACGGGGCAGGTCAGAGTCATGAGTCAGAGCCAAACATATCGGCAAACGGTTGATTTGTGCCCCTCGGCGGTACTAAAAACCACCCTTACAGAAAGTTGCGGTGAAATAGTT
>CABUVC010000088.1 GCA_902494855.1 uncultured Collinsella sp. | reverse complement strand
GGGTCCCGGAGTGCGCGTGGTGAGCTCCGCCGAGGAGACCACGCGCGAGCTGACCGATATCCTCACGCGCCGCGAGCAGCTGGCGGGCGACGCAGCCGAGCCGCAGCATCGCTTTGCGACGACGGCCGATAACATTGCCGAGTTTGCGGTGGCGGGTAGCTTTATCTTTGGTCAGCCGCTCAAGAGCATCGAACATATCGATATCGATGAGCTGAAATAGATGTAAGGTCACCGACCAAAGGCTCACGTTCACCTTTTGCCGAAAGGATTATTCCATGGAGTATATGCAGGTCAACCGCGCCAACGGCCGCGCCGCCGATGAGCTTCGCCCCATCAAGCTCACCCGCGGTGTCATGAAGCACGCCCACGGTTCGTGCCTGGCCGAGTTTGGCGATACGCGCGTGTTGTGCGCCGCCACCATCGAGGAGGGCGTGCCGGGCTGGCGCAAGGGCGCCAAGGCCGGTTGGGTAACGGCGGAGTATGCCATGCTGCCGGCATCGACCGGCAAGCGCTGCAAGCGCGAGCACGCCAACCGCAAGGGTCGCTCCATGGAGATCGAGCGCCTTATCGGCCGTAGCCTGCGCACCGTCGTCAACATGAAGGCGCTCGGCGAGTATACCGTCACCGTCGACTGCGACGTGATTCAGGCAGACGGCGGCACGCGAACGGCGAGCATTACCGGCGCCTGGGTGGCACTGCACGACGCCCTTGCCATGTGGGTCGAGGCGGGTAAGCTCGAGCGCATCCCGCTCACGGGCCAGGTCGCCGCGATTTCCATGGGAGTTGTCGACGGCAACACCCTGCTCGACCTGGATTATTCCGAGGACAGTCACGCCGAGGTCGACATGAACCTTGTCGCCACCGATACCGGTGAGATGATCGAGCTCCAGGGCACTGGTGAGCAGGCGCCCTTCGACCGCAAGCGCCTCAATGCCCTGCTCGATTTGGGCGACAAGGGCATTGCCGAGCTCATCGAGCTCCAGCGCCAAGCCCTCGCCTAACCTGCCAAAAAGGGATGTTAATTTTGGCAGGTTTTATCTGCGAAAACGACGAAGTATAAGACTGCCGTTGATTGAGAGGGGAGAGGCGGAGGCCCTCGTCGCCCTCGGCGCGGCATTGCTATAGAGACAAGGAGACCACTCATGGCACTTGAGAAGATCGACATCGACACCCTCGACCCGGCGGCGACCATTGTCGTGGCAACGGGCAACGCCCATAAGCTCACCGAGATCGAGGCCATTTTAGGCAAGGTCATGCCTGAGGTTCGCTTTGTGGCGCTCGGCCAGCTGGGCGATTTTGAGGACCCCGAGGAAAACGGCACGACGTTTTTGGAGAACGCCATCATCAAGGCGCAGGCTGCCGTCGAAGAGACGGGTCTTATGGCCATCGCCGACGATTCCGGTCTAGTCGTCGACGCGCTGGACGGTGAGCCTGGTGTGTATAGCGCGCGCTACGCGGGCGTTCACGGCGACGATGCCGCCAACAACGCCAAGCTGCTCGTGAATCTGGAGGGCGTGGCAGACGAGGATCGCACCGCGCGCTTTATGAGCGTCGTTGCGCTCATCGACACGGACGGCCTGGTCACCTATGGCGAGGGCGCCTGCGAGGGCGTTATCGCGCACGAGGGTCGCGGCGATCACGGCTTTGGCTACGACCCGCTGTTCCTGCCGGTCGATACGCCGGGCAAGACTATGGCCGAGCTCACGGCGGACGAGAAGAACGCCATCAGCCATCGATTCCATGCGCTCGAGCATCTGTCCGCCAAGCTGACGGGCGAGGAGTAGGCCGTGCGTGCGGTGGTGCAGCGCGTACTCAACGCCGGCGTGACGGTCGACGGCGAGTGCGTGGGAAAGATTGGCCGCGGTTACCTGGTACTGCTGGGCGTGGGCCATGGCGATACACGCGCCGAGGCCGATAAGCTGTGGGTCAAGCTCCGGGGCTTGCGCATTAACGAGGACGAGAACGGCAAGACCAATCTGGCGCTTGCCGACGTCGACGGTGAGGTGCTCGTGGTGTCGCAGTTCACGCTGTTTGCCGATTGCCGTCATGGTCGCCGTCCGTCCTTTACGGATGCCGGCGCCCCCGATGTCGCCAACGAGCTCTACGAGTACTTCCTGACGCTTGTGCGCGAGGACGTCGAGCACGTAGCGCATGGCATCTTCGGCGCCGACATGAAGGTCGACCTCGTCAACGACGGTCCATTCACCATCGTCCTCGATACCGACAATCTGTAAGTAGCCAAATTAGCTACTTGCGCGTGTTTGTAACAGGGTGCTATAGTATTAGAGTTTTGTCTATCTTAGGGGTATTATCCCCTTTTTGAATTGCACCTTCTGGAGGCCCTGTTCATGGAAGAGATGGAAGTCAATCACGTCGACGACATCCACGAGAAGCTGACCGATATGGTGGGCGATCGCGTCAAGGTTAAGGCCAACATGGGCCGCACCCGCGTCGTCGAGCGCATGGGCACCATCAAGAGCGTCCACCCCGCCGTCTTTATCGTCGAGGTCGACGAGCGCCGCGGGCGCAAGTCGCGTCAGTCCTACCAGTATATCGATGTCCTCACCGGTCAGGTCGAACTGTTTGACCCCGAGAGCGGCGAGCATATCTTTACCCCGCTCGGCAATCAGCTCGAGGAGCACTAGCGGTGACCGATCGGTCCCTGACTCTTTCCGCGCCGGCAAAGATTAACCTCTACCTGGGGGTTCATACCGAGCGCGATGACCGCGGCTACCACAGGGTCGATTCCCTGATGGCAGCCGTCGGTCTTTCCGATACCGTGACGGTCGCGCCGGCGCAGGCGCTGACCGTCCAGACGGTTCCGGCATCAGATTTTCCCATGCAAAAGAATACGGCGTATCGGGCTGCGGTTGCTATGGCCGAGCATTATGGTCGCGAGGCAAACATCTGCGTGACGATTGAGAAGCGCATTCCATTGTGCGCCGGCTTGGGCGGTCCCTCGACGGATGCGGCCGCGGTCATTGTCGCCTTGGCGGAGCTCTGGGGAATTGATCGCTCCGACCCCGCGCTCGACGACATTGCGCGGGGCATTGGTGCTGACGTCCCGTTCTTTTTGCACGCGAGCCCTGCGTTCTACGTAGGTGGGGGAGACGTGCTGGCAACTGAGTATCCCGTGCTGCCCGCAACGCCCGTCGTGTTGGTCAAGCCGCGCGAGGCAAGCGTTTCGACAATTGAAGCCTATCGACGTTTTGACGAGGCCCCGGTGCCTGCAGACAAGCCCGGCGCGATAGCTTCTGCCTTGCGTGCTGGTGATGCCGAGACGGCATATGCGCTCATCCATAACAACCTGGGCATCATTTCCGCACAGATGGAGCCGCAGATTCAAATGGTTCTCGATTGGCTGCGTAAACAGGACGGCACCGTTGCTGTAGATGTGTGCGGATCGGGTGCCTGCTCATTTGCCATTTGCGACACCGCCGCCACGGCCGAAAGGCTTGCCGACGCTGCCCAGCAAAACGGCTGGTGGTCCTGCGCGACGGAGCTCATTCCCAACACGGTTCAAATCGACGCGCCAAAGAAATAAAATTTTCTCTAGCACGCGGCGAAAATCTTTGTTACTATAGTCGAGCTAACGGGTTGTGGCTCAGTTTGGTAGAGCACTGCGTTCGGGACGCAGGGGTCGCTGGTTCAAATCCAGTCAACCCGACCAGAGCATGAGGAGGGACCGCTTCTTGCGGTCCCTTTTTTTAGCTATTGTTGTGATACCGCGACACCCGCGGTATACTCATTCGAGCTTGTCTCGCTGTATTGTGGAGGTCTACATGTTTGGACTGAGGGCTCCTGAGCTCATCATTATTCTCGTCGTTGTCCTGATTATCTTCGGGCCCAAGAACTTGCCGAAGCTCGGCAAGTCCCTCGGCTCTACCGTCAAGAATATCCGTGAGGGTATGGAGGGCGACGATAAGGCCGAGACCAAGCAGGCCGAGGAGGTCGTGGTCGAGCAGTCCGAGGAGGACAAGGAGATCGCTGAGCTCGAGGCCAAGCTCGCTGCTGCCAAGAAGAAGCAGGCAGAGGACAGCGACGCGGACGCAGAGTAGTCCCATCCCTTTGGGGTGAGCACCTGACCGGCTTGCCCGCAGGCTAGCCGGTCTTTTTCGTTTTGTTGACAGTTGATTGTTTGATCAGAGTTGGGGAGATATCCGTATGGACGCAAGCCAGATCGTACTGACCGCTGAGGGCCGCCAGAAGCTCGTCGAGGAGCTCGCTTGGCGTGAGGGCGATTACGCCAAGGAGATCGTCGAGGACATCAAGGAAGCCCGCGCGTTCGGCGACCTTTCGGAGAACTCCGAGTACGACGCCGCCAAGGACAAGCAGGCCCAGAACGCCGCTCGTATTGCCGAGATCCAGGCCATTCTTGCCAACGCTCAGGTTGCTGCCACCACAGGTGATCTGACCGTCTCCATCGGTTCCACCGTTTCTCTGATTGATCCCAACGGTGAGGTCATGGAAGTCACGCTCGTCGGTACCACCGAGACCAACTCGCTCGAGCACAAGATTTCCAACGAGTCTCCGGTCGGTCACGCCATCATCGGTCACGGCGAGGGCGACTCCGTCGAGGTCGTTACGCCTTCCGGCAAGACTCGCGTCTACACCATCGCCAAGATTGCACGCTAGACCACGGTCCCGCGTAAAGGTTTGTTTTCGCTCCCTGGGACCGAATCCTGGGGAGCGTTTTAGTTTGAGGAGCTAACTTATGGCAGAGAACCAGAACGCCGCAGATCAGGCATCGACGCTCAACAACGAGCGCGCCACCCGCCTGGCCAAGCGCGCCGCCCTGTTCGAGGCGGGCCAGAACCCCTATCCCGAGCACTCTGAGCTTGAGGACTACGTTGCCGATATCGAGGCTAAGTACGCCGAGCTTGCCGATGGCGAGGACACCGAGGACGTCGTGAAGATCGCCGGCCGTGTGGTCGCCAAGCGCGGTCAGGGCAAGATCATGTTCATCGTCGTACGCGATGCGACTGCCGAGATTCAGCTGTTCTGCCGCATCAACGACATGGACGAGGCCGCCTGGAATACGCTCAAGTCCCTCGACCTGGGCGACATCCTGGGCGTGACCGGCGTGGTTGTGCGCACCCAGCGCGGCCAGCTTTCCGTTGCCCCTAAGAGCGCGACCCTGCTTGCCAAGGCCGTTCGTCCGCTGCCCGAGAAGTTCCACGGTCTTTCCGACAAGGAGACCCGCTATCGCCAGCGCTATGTTGACCTGATCGCCAACGACGACGTTCGCGAGACCTTCCGTAAGCGTTCGCAGATTCTCTCCACCTTCCGTCGCTTTATGGAGTCCGACGGCTACATGGAGGTCGAGACCCCCATCCTGCAGACCATCCAGGGCGGCGCTACTGCCAAGCCGTTCATCACGCACTTCAACGCGCTCGATCAGGAGTGCTACCTGCGCATTGCTACCGAGTTGCACCTCAAGCGCTGCATCGTCGGCGGTTTTGAGCGCGTGTTCGAGATCGGCCGTATCTTCCGTAACGAGGGCATGGACCTTACCCACAACCCCGAGTTCACCACGATGGAGGCCTACCGTGCCTTCTCAGACCTCGAGGGCATGAAGGCGCTCGCCCAGGGTGTCATCAAGGCGGCTAACAAGGCCATCGGCAACCCCGAGGTCATCGAGTACCAGGGCCAGACCATCGACCTTTCTGGTGAGTGGGCCAGCCGTCCCATGACCGACATCGTCTCCGACGTGCTCGGCAAGCAGGTCACCATCGACACGCCGGTCGAGGAGCTTGCTGCCGCCGCGCGCGAGAAGGGCCTGGAGATCAAGCCCGAGTGGACTGCCGGCAAGATCATCGCCGAGATTTACGATGAGCTGGGCGAGGACACCATCGTCAACCCGACCTTCGTGTGCGATTACCCCATCGAGGTCAGCCCGCTCGCTAAGCGTTTTGAGGACGACCCGCGTTTGACTCACCGCTTTGAGCTGGTCATCGCCGGCCACGAGTACGCCAACGCATTCTCCGAGCTCAACGACCCGGTCGACCAGGCTGAGCGCTTTGCTGCCCAGATGGCCGAGAAGGCCGGCGGCGACGATGAGGCTATGGAGTATGACGAGGACTACGTGCGCGCCCTCGAGTACGGTATGCCTCCCGCGGGCGGCATTGGCATTGGTATCGACCGCGTGGTCATGCTGCTTACCAACCAGGCTTCTATCCGCGACGTCCTGCTGTTCCCGCACATGAAGCCCGAGAAGGGTTTCCAGTCCGGTGCCGCTGCCGCCAAGGCTGCAGAGGCCGGCAACGCCGCGAGCCCATTCGTTAAGTCGCTTAAGCCCACGCTCGATTACTCCAAGATCGCCGTTGAGCCGTTGTTCGAGGAGTTCGTCGACTTTGACACCTTCTCCAAGAGCGATTTCCGCGCTGTGAAGGTCAAGGCATGCGAGGCCGTCAAGAAGTCCAAGAAGCTGCTGAACTTTACGCTCGACGACGGTACCGGTACCGACCGCACCATCCTCTCCGGCATTCACGGTTATTATGAGCCCGAGGACCTGGTCGGCAAGACTCTGCTCGCCATCACCAACCTGCCTCCGCGCAAGATGATGGGCATTCCCAGCTGCGGCATGCTCATCAGCGCTATCCACGAGGAGGATGGTGAGGAGCGTCTCAACCTGATCCAGCTCGACGCCTCCATCCCCGCCGGCGCAAAGATGTACTAACTAGTTACGCGGTTCTACGAACCGCGTAACGGCTCGACGCTGCGCGGGCCGCATTTGGACAATCTGACGTTCAACTTCAAGGGC
>CABUVC010000087.1 GCA_902494855.1 uncultured Collinsella sp. | reverse complement strand
GCCTGTCCCCTTTGTGGTGGTTTTGACAGGTTAGCGGAGCTTGCTGGTCTCGAAGTACTCGGGGAACTGGTCCAGAACCTCGGTTTGGTTGCGGAACATCATGTGCAGGTGCTTGCTGACCAAAAAGCTCGCTTCGATGGGGTCGCGACCGGCGATAGCGCGGCTAATCTGCTTGTGCTCGTTCACGATGTCCTGATTGTCGAGAACCTGCGTGGCGGCGCGCAGCCAGCGGAAGCGCTCCAAGTCGGCATTGGTCTCTTCGAGCCACGACCACACGGTGCTGCGACATGCGATGCTAAAAATCATGTGATGCATGAGGTTGTCGCTCAAAAAGAAGCCGATGCGATCCTCTTCGGCCATGGCCTTTTCCTGCAGCACGATGGCGCGGTCGAGCTGCTCGATGCCGGTCGACGTGGCGCGCGCACAGCACTCCACAATCACCTGCTTTTCCAGATGCTCGCGGATGTAACAGGCACTCTCGGCAAGGGTGAGGTTGATGGGTGAGACGTAGGTGCCGCTCTGGGGCACGGTGCGCACCAGGCCTTCCTGCGCCAAGCGAACCAAAGCCTCGCGCACGGGCGTGCGACCCATATCCAGGTCGTCGCAAAGTTGCTTGACGCCCAGCTTTTCGCCCGGCTTGTAGTCCAGGTAGACGATTTTGCGTCGAATGGTGTGGTAGGACTGGTCCTGTAGGCTCGTTTCCTGCTCGCCGACGTGCATCGATTCTTCCATAGCGCCTCGCAACTGTTCTATCAAACTCATATGTCAGTTGTTAATTATGCCGCGAATCAGCTTTCCGCGGTGGGTAATTCGGCTGTTGCCCAAGAACTATTGCGGCATCTTAGTCTTTGTTTACGCAAGGCTGCGCTCAATGTTGCCGTATCATAAGCCGTCGCAAACGTGAAAGAGAAAGAAGGAATCCCATATGCAACTGGCGAATATCGTACGCGAGCGCTGGAAGGGCGTCTTGTTCTGCCTGATCATCGCTATCCCCGCAACGCTGCTCGGCAAACAGATTGAGGTGGTCGGTGGGCCGGTATTCGCCATCCTCTTCGGCATGGTTCTGGCAATCGTCTTTCCCAAGAATCATCGCGAACAGCTCGCCGCCGGTGTCACCTATACGTCTAAAAAAGTCTTGCAGTACGCGGTTATCCTGCTTGGCTTTGGCATGAACCTCTCCCAGATTCTGTCCAAGGGCGCCCAGTCGCTACCGATTATCGTGGCGACAATCTCGACCTCGCTTGTCATCGCCTTTGTGCTCTGCCGCGTTATGAACGTGCCGAGCAAGATCGCGACGCTTGTGGGCGTGGGCTCGTCAATTTGCGGCGGTTCTGCCATCGCCGCGACCGCGCCCGTCATCGATGCCGACGATCGCGAGATTGCCCAGGCTATTTCGGTCATCTTCCTGTTTAACGTTATCGCGGCGCTCGTGTTTCCAACGCTCGGCGGTATGCTCGGACTGACCAACGAGGGCTTTGGCCTGTTTGCTGGCACCGCCATCAACGACACCTCGTCCGTAACGGCTGCGGCGAGTGCTTGGGACAGTATGCATCCCGGTGCCAATGTGCTCGAGAGCGCCACGGTGGTCAAGCTCACCAGGACGCTGGCCATTATTCCCATCACGTTGGTCCTCGCATGCTGGCAGATGCATCTGGCGCGTAAGGCCGGCGGCGACGCCAAAAGCACGTTTTCGCTTAAACGCGCGTTTCCCATGTTCGTCCTGTTCTTTGTGCTGGCAAGCGTGGTCACCACGGTGTTTCAGCTTCCCACGTCCATTACGGCGCCCATCAAGGAGCTGTCGAAGTTCTTTATCGTGATGGCCATGGCGGCTATTGGCTTTAATACCGATATCGTCGAGCTGGTCAAAAAGGGCGGCAAGCCCATCGCGCTGGGCTTTTGCTGCTGGATTGGCATTGCGTGCATGAGCTTGGGAATGCAGCACGTGCTGGGAATCTGGTAGAGAAGTAGCTTATTCGCGTGCTGGTTGCTGGTTGCTGGTGAGCGCAAGCCTGCGGTGGAGCGATAGGAGCTCTTGCGGGTATGGCTTGTCCGCAGGTTTATAAGTCCCGAAGAGCTCTTATCGCCCCGCCAGGATGGCGATGCGGGGCAACACCTATACTCGCAGGACGGCGCTTTCTGCCCTATAGTGTTTGGTGAGCAATATCGTTCAATTTTGAAACACTCGGTCGTGCGACCGTCGGCGGTTGCACGTCGCCGCGGACAGGGGCAAATCATGGATAGCGATGCCAAGCTGAACATCTTGACTGGGGCCCTGGCTGCTGCCGGGGCCTCGGCATTGGCAATCGATGCGCGTGGGGACGTCGCGATTTCGACCATGAATGACGCGGCGCTTGAGCGGGATGTGGCGGCTTTTGTCGCTGAGCGCCTCGACCGTATAGGAGACGGCGCGCGTCTGGTTATGGGGCGTGCGGGTACGCGCCTGAGCCTGACCGTTCGCCCCACCGACAAAGAAGGCGGGGGCCTTTGGGTCGTCGTGGTCCGCGAGGTACGCGGCGCCGCGGCACATGCGGGCATCGAGTGGCTCAACGCCGACGAAGTTGAGGCCCGCTACGAATCGAGCGCGTACGGCATCGTTGAGGGGGCGGCCTCGGTAGCTGCGCCGGTCGCCGAGAGTTACGCGCGCGGCGTGCCCCTTATGCTCGAGGGCGAGCTGGGAGCGGGTCAGGTCGAGATCGCCAAGCGCCTCTATCTGGACGGTCCTTTTGCCGATCAACCCTTTGTTGCCGTTGCGCTCGATGAGCTTACCGATCGCGGTTGGCGCCACGTGCTCAAAAGCGCCGAATCGCCGTTGTTCCAAACGGGGCTGACACTTTGCATTGAGGGCTGGAACACGGTTGGCCCCCAGCGTCTCCGCGAGCTCGTTTCCACGATGGCCGACACCGCGTTGGCGACGCGCTGCCATGTGGTGCTGACGGCGAATGACATGCCGGGCGGCAGCGAAAGTGATCAAGCCGCCTTTGTGACCGAGCGCTTCGCCTGTGCGGTGAGCGTGGCGCCGGCGATTGCCGAGCAGGGAGCCGCGTCGACAAAGGTTGCGCGCTATTTGGAATATCTCGCTGATGCATTTGGGACGGCAGCACCCACGCTGTCCGCCGCGGCGACGAAGACGCTCGATGCTTACCGCTGGCCGCGCAACTATCTGCAGCTCCGCGAGGTCTCGGAACGACTGTATATATTGGTGGGGGCGGGCATGGTGGACCGCGCTGTGGCGGAGGAAGTGCTCGCCCAAGAGGACGTGATTAAGACCGCAACCTTTGGCGCCCCGACACTCGAAAGTGACCTGTATATCCTGCGACCGCTGGCCGATACCGAGCGAGATATCGCGCATCTGGTTGTAGATCATCTACACGGCAACCGGACCCGTGCGGCGGAGGTGCTGGGCATAAGCCGAACAACGCTGTGGCGCTTGCTGAAGGACGGTGACCGTTGAGCGAGGCGCCCGTGACCGCGCGCGGCGCGTGTGCTACAGTCCAAAGCGTTATTGTTTCGATTCGGTTACGGCGTGCGAGGGCATATGGCTGAGACTTCAAAACCGAGCCGCAGAAGGCGGAGTGCCGCGCCGGTCAACCGACGCACAACATCGGTGACGTGGGGCAAACACGCCTCGGGGTTTGATGGCTCGTTCAAGCGCACTAAATACGGCTATCCTTCGGCAAGCGCCCGCTTGGCAATGCAGGCAGAGTCCTCGCTGTGGGGCCGCAAGTGCGTGGTGGGCTCAAAGCTCAAGCACGACGGCACGCTCGGTTACATCAGCCGCGGGGCGGCTCGTCGCAGCGGACTCAATCCGGCTGGTTGGCATCGTTATGTTCCGATCACGGTCGTCGTTGCAGTGATCGTCATCGCACTCGCTGCGCTTGGCTACGCCGGCGGCGGCGCCAACTTGGACGCGATGTTTAAATCGCCCGAGCTCGCGCATACAGGCACAGAAATTGTCGAGAGCGCTCAGACCCAGACGGGCGTCGCGCCCCAGCGCGGCATGGTCGCGGCAGCCTCCACCATCGCCGACGCTCAAAAGGACGAGGGCGAACAGGGCGACGGCGCCGAAACGACCCACACGAACGAAACGACGACAACTCCACCGGCAAGATAAGTTGCGAGCGGGTCCGCCGTTCGTTAGAACGGCGGAACATACACCACGTTGTCGCGGCGGGGTTTGGGCTCGGGTAGCGTGTCTTCGGCATAGCCCAGAATGCAGTGACCGACGCCGCGTAGGCTTCCGTCGGTGGGTAGACCCCACTTGGCCAGCAGTTCCAGTCCCTCGGGTGAGTCAAAGACCTCGTGCGCGCGGTGAATCCAACACGAATCGACGCCCAGCGCATAGGCTGCGTTGAGCAGGTTGCCCATGGCGAGCGAGCCGTCTTCCAGGTGCGTGGGCACACTGCGGTCGACGAGCACCACCACAACGGTTTTGGCACCGTAGAAGGGATCTCCCTCGCTGCCCATAACTTGGGCGTTGAGCTGCGAGAGGCGCTCGACGGTTGCGGGGTCGGTAACGGCGACGAACGTGACCGGCTGACGTCCCATGCCGCTGGGCGCGTACTGGCCTGCCTCGATAATGCGTGCGAGCTTTTCTGTCTCGACGGGGCGATCGCTGTAGTTACGGCAGCTGCGGCGATGGATGAGCGCTTCGATGGTCTCCATGTGTCCTCCTGACGTTGGTTTCGATGCCTCGTTCTTACCCGCCGAACCAAAACCGTAATCGCGCCGTCGGCCTCAAACAATGCAAGCTACCAAGTGGAAAAGTTGGTTTGCATAAAACTTCAGCCAGAATGTGACAAACCGGTGGGATGGTTAAACGTTTTATCCCGTCTACCCTGCGGTTTTTTACCACTTGCCTAAATGATGCGCGCATAAGCTCTGATAAAGGTTTTACTAAAGGAGTGCCAACGTTTATCAACGCGCCATGGTGGCGCCGGGCCAGGAGGTAACATCATGTTCCAGGCTGGAGATGTCGTCGAGACCGACTTCGAAGGATTTCTGAAGCTGCTGCGTTCCAAGACGCGCGCTTTCGTTTCGATCAACGATCACGAGTACTACATCACGCACACCGATGGCTATTGGCGTGTTCAGGATTGCGAGGCCCTCAACGATAAGGGCCACTTTACTGACTGCTCCGAGCTGGTCAACACGGTCTGCGAGGTCGTCGAACTGCCGTGGATCTGCGGCAAGAGCCTGCACGACAGCTTCTCGGGCGCCACGGTCTACGAGGCCGTCGCTGCTTAGCAGCCAACAATCGATATTCTCTCGCAACCGCCGGCGCCGCCCCCGCGCCGGCGGTCTTTTTGTCGATATGTTGTTATGGGTCGCACGTCTTGCACGGCCGCCCTTGACGATAGTCAAAACTCGGACTAACCTGAAACCCTAATTAGTCAAAACTCGGACTATCGAATGGCGGGAGAGATGAATAGTACAGTTAGCCCGGTCGATTTCGACCGGATGCTCAACGGGCTTGATCGTATCTATTCGGAGTTCGCGCGCACCTGTGGTCTTTCGGATTGCGCCTACTGGATGCTCGTCGACACGAGTGCAGCGGGTGGAAGCGTTGCCGTGAGTCGGCTGACGAGTGAATGGTTCTACAGCAAACAGACCATCAATTCGGCAATCAAGACGCTTAGGGCGCGAGGGCTTGCGACGTTGGAGTTTGCCGAGGGCAGTCGTAAGAACAAGGTTGTGCGACTGACCGCAGAAGGTATGCAGTTTGCCAAGCGCTATGCGTTGCCGGCGCAAAAAGCCGAGCAACAGGCATTCGAGGCGCTCGAGCCGTGGGAACAGCGCGAGATCATGCGCTTGGTCGGTAAGTTCTCCCATGTTCTTAACGAAGAGTGCGAGGCATTTAAACGGCAAGTTGCCGCCGAGAACGAGGCTGACGATAAGGGCAAGGGGGAGACATGCGACTCTTAATGAGGTTTATGAGGCCGTACCGCGGTCTGATCGCGGTGACGATGTTTGTGCTGCTGATAGATAACGTCGGCACGCTGTTGGTGCCTACAATGTTGGCGAATATGGTCAATACCGGTATCACGACGGGTGATGTCGACTACATCCTGCGCAACGGCCTGTACATGTTTATCGCGACCGGCATGGCCAGCGGTGGTGCGGTGCTGGGCTGTTATCTTTCGGCCCGCCTGGCGGCCAACGTGGCCTGCGATATCCGCAACGCCGTGTACGACAAATCGCTCGAGCTGTCCGCCAGCGACTTTGAGCACTTTGGTACGGGTTCGATGATCACGCGCTCGCTCAACGACATCAACGTGATCCAGCAGGCGATTCTGCAGACGATTCAGCTGGTGCTGCCCGTGCCGTTTTTGGCTGTGGCGGGCATCATCTTCGCCTGGTTTATCGATCCTGCCATGGGCACGCTTCTGGGCGTCGTGGTTGCGATTGTGCTGGTGGCGGCGGTCTTTACGGTTGCCAACGCGGCTCCGATCTTTATGCGCTTGCAGAGCTTTATCGACCGCATGAACGTGGTGCTGCGCGAGAACATCGTGGGCGTGCGCGTCATTCGAGCGTTTAACAAGGAGCGCCACGAGGAGCAGCGCCTGGACGAGGTGTTTAGCGATTACGCGGCCAATGCCATCAAGGTCAACCACCTGTTTGTGGGCCTTGATAGCTCTACCTTCTTTTTGATGAACATTGCCGAGGTGGCGGTGCTGTGGGTGGGCGGCAACCGCGTGGGCGCCCACGCCATGCAGATCGCGAGCATCTCGGCGGTGCTGGAGTACGCGCTTCTGATCCTGTTCTTTGTGATGATGGCCCAGATGG
>CABUVC010000086.1 GCA_902494855.1 uncultured Collinsella sp. | reverse complement strand
CGCGAGATCATTACCGCCTGCGTGCGTCTGGGCGTCGACGTGCTTTCTGCCTATGCGTTTTCTACCGAAAACTGGAACCGTCCGCAGCATGAGGTCAACGTCTTGATGCATCTGTTTGCCAAGACGTTTATCGACGAGCTGCCTCTTCTGAAGCGCGAAAACGTGCGCGTTGTTTTTTTGGGCGACATTTCCGCACTGCCCAAGAAGACCCGCGATGTCTTTGAGCGCGGTCTAGCCGAGTGTGCCGACCACACCGGCATGACGCTGGCGCTTGCCGTCAACTACGGCGCCCGTGCCGAGATCACCCGCGCTGTCCGTCAGATTGCACTCGACGCTGCCGCCGGTAAGATCGATCCTGCCGCAATTGATGACGACATGGTGGCTTCCCACCTCTATACCGCCGGCCTTCCCGATCCTGAGCTTGTGATTCGCACCTCAGGTGAGCTGCGCCTTTCGAACTATCTGTTGTGGCAGGTGGCTTATTCCGAATTCTACGTCACCGATACCTATTGGCCCGACTTTGATCGTTGGGGCCTTGTCGACGCCATTTTGGCCTATCAGGGCCGTGACCGTAGGTTTGGTGGACTGAGCAAGACCGAGGAGGCTTAATCGTGTCCGATTGTCCCAAGGCATCTGCTCCCAAGACGCCTGTGCGCAAAGCTGCCACTGCGGGAGCGCCTGCAGCGAAGAGCGGCACCGGTTCGTGGCTGGCGGGCTTTATTACCCGTGCCGCCGCCGGTATCGTTTATGCCGTTGTCTTTATCCTGTGCCTGGTTTTGGGTATCGTGCCCACGGCCATCTTTGTTTCTGTCATGAGCGGTCTGTGCTGCTATGAGTTTTTCCGTATGACAAGGCTCGATGGCAAGATGGCTAACGAGCGCATGGGTATCGCTGCCGCCGTACTCTTTCCGCTGTCGGCGTTGGGCGATTCGATGTTGCTGAATGCCCTGCTTTTTGCCTTGATGCTCGCTGTGGGCATTTGGTATGTCTGGTCGCCGCGTACCCGCATCTCTGATGTGGCCGTGACGCTCATGGGTCCCATCTACACTGGCTTTATGCTGTCGGCTATCGTGCTGCTGCGCGATGCCGTGCCCGGTTTTGCCGGCGCCCTGCTTTCAGTGGGCGTTTGCGCGTCCCTTTGGGTCTCCGATTCGTTTGCCTACATCGTGGGCAGCCGTATCGGCAAGCACAAGATGGTTCCCAAGATCTCTCCCAAAAAGAGCTGGGAGGGGTTTGCCGGCGGCATCTTGGGCTCGGTTTTGATTTGGCTCATCCTGTGGGCGACGCACTTCTACAAGCTCAGCCTGCCCTATGCGCTGCTGTGCGGCGTGGTCGTGTCCATTCTGGGCGTTATCGGCGACCTTATCGAGTCGCGCATCAAGCGCGGTGTGGGCGTCAAGGATTCCGGCAACCTTATCCCGGGCCACGGCGGCATGCTCGATCGTAGCGACTCGCTTATCTTCGGCTGCATCACCGCGCAGCTGTTGCTGATGATCGGAGGCGTGCTGTAATGTCCTTCCAGACGACGTATGGCCCCGATGGACGCCTTCGCGTTGCCATTCTGGGTTGTACGGGCTCTATCGGCACCCAGGCGCTCGATGTGTGCCGCCAGCATGCCGATCGCCTGCAGGTGACGGCGCTGTCCGTTAACTCCAGTACCTCCGAGCTCGTTGCCGCTGCCCGCGAGTTCTCGGTTCCGGCGGTTGCCGTGGCCGATGTCGATCATGGCGATGACGCCGTGCTGCAGGAGTTGCCCGAGGGAACGAAGCTCGGCGTTGGCGCGCAGGCGGTTTGCGAGCTCGCGCGTCGCGACGATGTCGACTGCGTGCTTGTCGCTATTGTGGGCGCCGCCGGTCTCGAGGCGAGCCATGCGGCCTTGACCTCGAATAAGCGCCTTGCCCTTGCCAACAAGGAGTCCCTCGTCGTCGGTGGCGACTTGCTTATGCCGTTGGCACAACCGGGCCAGCTTATTCCGGTCGACTCTGAGCATTCCGCCATCTACCAGTGCTATCTGGGGGAGAACCCGCGCGAGGCCCACTGCATTTGGCTCACCTGCTCGGGCGGTCCGTTCTTTGGCCGCACGCGCGACGAGCTCGATCGCGTGACGCGTGCCGATGCCCTCGCGCATCCCACGTGGGCCATGGGTGCCAAGATTACCATTGACTCCGCCACCCTCATGAACAAGGGCCTGGAGCGCATTGAGGCCATGCATCTGTTTAACTGCGACCTCGATTTCATTAACGTGGTCGTGCAGCGCCAGTCCAAGATTCACTCTATGGTCGAGTTCGCCGACGGCTCCGTGATGGCGCATCTCGGTGCATCCGACATGCGTATTCCCATCCAGTTCGCGTTCTCGTATCCCGAGCGTTGGGATACTCCGGCGCCTCGTATCGATTTCCGCGAGCTGGGGCAGCTCACGTTTGATGCTGCCGACATGGATACCTTCCGCTGTCTGGCACTGGCCGAGCGTGCCGGCAAGACGGGTGGCACCATGCCGTGCGTGCTCAATGCCGCCAACGAGGTCGCCGTCGATGCCTTCCTGCACGATGGCTGCAGCTTTACCGATATCGATCGCATTGTGGAATCCTGCATGGACGCCCACGATATGCAGGTGGTCGATTCGTTTGAGCAGCTTCGCGACACCGATGCGTGGGCGCGTGAAAAGGCTGCGCAGGTGCTCGCCGCAACCCGTTCCTAACCCATAAGGATTGCTTTTTCGTTTTATGGATACTGTTCTGAGCGTTCTCTCATCGGTCTTTTGGGGCCTGCTGATGCTTTCCGTCCTCGTGTTTTTGCACGAGGGCGGCCACTTTTTGGCGGCGCGTGCCTGCGGCGTCCGTGTGACCGAGTTCTTTTTGGGTCTGCCGTGCCGCTTTGACATCCATTACACGTCGCGTCGCATTGGAACCAAGTTTGGCGTGACCCCGCTGCTGCTGGGTGGCTACGCTGCCATCTGCGGTATGGATCCGACCGATGTTTCGTGCGCCGATCGCGTGCTCGCGGCTATCTATCGTCATGGTCGCGTGACCGTGGCCGACCTTACTGTCGAGCTCGAGCTTTCCGAGGAGGTTGTGCTCGAGGCATGCGCCCTTTTGCTGGGCTGGGGCTCCATCGCGCCCTGGTATGAGGAAGGGGAGAAGCCCTCGCCGAGCTACTATCCCACCAAGTACCAGACTCTGCCGCGTGACGCGGCGGGTTATACCACCTTTGACGGCCGTCGGTTCGATCGCGGGCATGCGACTGCCGAGGGCGATGTATGGGAACTGCCGTGCGACGAGGCCGAATTCCTTGCGCGCGAGCGCTCGCACACCTATTTGGGCCAGGGCTTTGTCAAGCGTGCCTTTATGCTGCTTGCGGGCATTATCGTCAATATCCTGACGGGTTTTTTGCTCCTTATGAGCATCTATTCCATTGCGGGTGTCACCGTGCCGATGGATACCAACGTGATCGGTCAGGTTGACGAGGGGTCTATTGCCGCCAAGGCGGGTATCGAGGGCGGTGACGCGATCCTTTCGGTTGACGGTGTCTCATGTTCCACTTGGATGGATGTCTACGATGCCATCGGCAAGGCTGCCGGTAAGGACGATATCGCCATCGAGTACGAGCGTGACGGCAAGCAGCATTCGACCACGGTTGCGCTCAAAGAGGACGAGCGCCTAGGTGTGTATGCCTCTACGCAGGTGGTCCGTTTAGACCCCATCACGTCGGCTCGCCTGTCGTTCTCCTATGTCGTGCAGACAGCGGATGGCGTGATGCGCCTGCTCCAGCCGCAGCATACGATGGAGATTCTCGATCAGTCTTCTTCGATCGTTGGTATTAGCGTTATGTCCTCACAGGCCGCTGCTGCCGGCCCTGCCACGTTCCTTTCGTTTGCCGCCCTCATTTCGTTCTCGCTTGGCTTTATGAACCTGCTGCCCATCCCACCACTCGATGGCGGCAAGCTGGTCATCGAGATCATTCAAAAGATTGCGGGTCGCGAGCTGCCGCTCAAAGTGCAGACAATCGTCAGCTATGTCGGCATCGCGCTCTTTGCACTGCTGTTTGTCTATATGCTTCGTTCCGACATCCTTCGTTTTATTCTGTAGGGGAGTGTTTGGATTGTCTTTATCCCATCCTTTGCCTCGCGAGTTGACGCGCCCCGTGCATGTGGGCGGCGTGCAGATCGGTGGTGGCGCTCCGGTCGTGGTTCAGTCTATGACCTGCACCGATACTGCTGATGCCCAGGCAACGCTTGCGCAAGTGTGCGCGTTGGCGCAGGCTGGCTGCGATATCGTGCGCGTGAGCGTGCCTACCGAGGCTGCGCTCGAGGGCTTTCGCACGATTTGTGCCGAGTCTCCGGTGCCAATCGTCGCCGATATCCATTTTAACCATAAGCTTGCCATTGGCGCTGTCGAGGCTGGTGCCTCTAAGCTGCGCATCAACCCCGGCAATATCGGCGATTGGGCCAAGGTTGACGCTGTCATCGATGCCGCGGGTGCCGCGGGCTGCGCGATTCGCATTGGCGTGAACGCGGGCTCGCTTGAGCAAGATATTGCCGAGCGCGACGACCTCACGCAGCCCGAAAAGCTCGTGATGTCGAGCGAACGCTTTGTGCGGCACTTTGAGGACCGTGGGTTTACCAACATCGTGCTATCCGCCAAGGCCCATAGCGTACAGACGACGCTTGATACCTATCGCGCCCTGTCGCGCGAGATACCGCATGTTCCGCTCCACCTGGGCGTGACGGAGGCGGGGACCAAGCTTCAGGGCACCATCAAGAGCTCTGTAGGCTTGGGTATCTTGCTTTCCGAAGGCATCGGTGACACCATGCGTGTGTCGCTCACGGCCGATCCGGTTGAGGAGCCGCCGGTCGCCTGGGGAATTTTGCAGTCACTGGGCCTGCGTCGCCGTGGTCCCGAGATTGTCTCTTGCCCCACGTGCGCCCGCTGCCAGGTTAACCTGATTCCCATCGCCGAGGAAGTAACCGAGCGGCTTAAGAACTACTCCGCGCCGCTTTCGATCGCCGTGATGGGATGTGCCGTTAATGGCCCCGGTGAGGCTTCTGATGCCGACCTGGGCGTTGCTTGCGGACGTGGTCAGGCCTTGCTCTTTTCGCATGGCCGGATCATTGGTAAAGTAGCTGAGGACCAAATTGTCGACGCGCTTATGGCCGAGGTCGACAAGCTTATTGAGGAGAAATAAATGACCCGAGCAATGTATATGTCTAAGCTCTACGCGCCGACGCTTAAAGAGGATCCGGCGGACGCTGAGCTCGCCAGCCACCGCCTGTTGCTCCGTGCCGGCATGATCCGCAAGGAGGCCGCCGGCCTGTATTCCTATCTGCCGCTTGCTTGGCGCTCGATCCGCAAGATTGAGAACATCGTGCGCGACGAGATGGACGCTGCCGGCGCCCAGGAGCTTATGATGCCCATCATGGTCGATGCCGAGCTGTGGCGTGAGTCCGGCCGTATCGATGCCTATGGCAAGGAGCTTGTGCGCTTTGATGACCGCCACGGCCGCGAGTTTGTGCTCGGACCCACGCACGAGGAGACCGTGACTGCCCTGGTGCGCAATGAGTTGCGTTCCTACAAGCAGCTGCCAGTGAACCTCTATCACATCCAGGACAAGTTCCGCGATGAGTTCCGTCCCCGCTTTGGCCTGATGCGCGGCCGCGAGTTCATCATGAAGGACGCCTACAGCTTCTCCGCCACGCAGGAGAGCCTGCAGGAGGAGTACGACAAGATGAAGCAGGCCTATGCCAACATTTGCGAGCGCTGCTACATCAAGGCTCTGCCCGTTGTCGCCGACTCCGGCGAGATCGGTGGCGATACCTCCGTCGAGTACATGGCTTTGGCCGACGCTGGCGAGGCTTCGCTCGTCTACTGCGACGATTGCGGCTTCGCTGCCGACGATGAGGCCGCAAGCACCAAGGTCGTTGTGACCGAGGGTCCTGGCGACGGTACGCTTACCAAGGTCGAGACTCCGGGCATGGGCACCATCGAGGCCGTTGCAAAGTTCTTCGGCTTCCCCGAGAACGGCACGCGCAAGTCTCTGGCACTCCTCGACGCCGAGGGCAAGCCCGTCGTGGCCATTGTTCCGGGCGACCACGAGCTCAACGATTGCAAGGCCGAGCATGTCTTTGGCAAGGGCTATCGTATGATGACTGATGAGGAGCTCCAGACCTACGGTCTGCATAAGGGCTTTATCGGACCGGTTAACCTGCCCGAGGGCATTCGCCTGGTGTGCGACGAGAGCCTGCGCGAGTCCAAGCAGTGGGCCTGCGGTGCCAACGAGGTCGATTATCACTTTACCGGTGCCTGCCCCGAGCGCGACTTTACCGTCGACGAGTGGGCCGACCTGGTAACCGTCGTTGCCGGCGATCCCTGCCCGCACTGCGGCAAGCCGCTCTCTGCTGCTCGCGGCATCGAGGTCTCGCAGGTCTTCCAGCTGGGTACCAAGTATTCCGAGGCCATGGGCGCCACCTTTATGGACGAGGACGGCAAGGAGAAGCCGCTTATCATGGGTTGCTACGGCGTGGGCGTGTCCCGCTCGCTTGCTGCCGTCGTGGAGCAGCACAACGACGAGCACGGTATCGTCTGGCCGGTTTCCGTTGCCCCGTACGAGGTCGCTGTGATTCCGCTCGATCCCAAGAAGGAGGAGTGCGCAACCGTCTGCGACCAAATCGTCGAGGGCTTGTGCGCCGAGGGTATCGAGGTCGTCGTCGACGACCGTGACGAGCGTCCCGGCTTTAAGTTTGCCGATAACGACCTTATGGGATTCCCGTATCAGGTGGTGCTTGGCAAGCGTGGCCTTAAGAATGGCACCGTTGAGCTCAAGGACCGTGCCACGGGCGAGCGCGAGGACGTGGCGATTGACGAGGTCATCGCCAAGGTTGCCGAGCTTGTTAAGGCGG
>CABUVC010000085.1 GCA_902494855.1 uncultured Collinsella sp. | reverse complement strand
TTTACAACATATTGGGGGTGGAATAGTGGGGCGGGGTGGGGGAAGGAGTGGGGAAAGGTGTTGAAAAATGGGGCGGTTCCCCATATTATTGATGACGTCGACAGGCGGGGTGGTTCCCCGCGTACGTGCCATCTGAGTAACCGAGGGGAGGGCGCACATGGGAATGACTGGTGCATACGAGCGCAATCTCGATGCAAAAGGTCGTCTGTCCCTGCCTGCACCCCTTCGCGAGGAGCTTGGAGAGCACGTTCGCGTGTTCAAAGCCCTGGATGTCGATGCTCTGTACGTGTTCTCTGCCGAGGCCTTCGATAAGTGGGTCGAAGGACTCTTCGCGGGTCGTGAGGGCCACGAGGGTTTTAACCCGCGTGACATTAATGACCAGAAGCTCATGAGGGCGATCAACAAGCGCACCACGTCGATGGACGTGGACAGCGCCGGTCGTATCGGTCTTTCCGAGTCTCTCCGCAAGCAGGCGAACCTCGACCGCGAGGTCACGGTTGTGGGCAACTACGACCACCTTGAGGTTTGGGATCGCGCCGCGGCCGATGAGGACGATGACGATGAGGCCCTGCTGGACCTCTTCTTCTCGTAAGGGCAAGGCACGGGTAACGGATGGAGCGTGGGATCTTGACACAAGAATATCGGCATGAACCTGTCATGCTCGGCGAAGTGCTTGAGTCGCTGCGGCTAAAGAGCGGCTCCGTTGTCTGCGATTGCACCCTTGGCGGTGCCGGCCATTCGGTAAAGATGGCCGCGCAGGTGGGGGAGACGGGCCTTTTGCTCGGCGTCGATCAGGACGACATGGCCCTCGAGGCCGCTGGCGCCCGTCTGGACCGCGAGGTTCCCGGAGTTCCGCACCAGCTGCTGAAGGGCAACTTCGGCGACTTGGACGAGCTGCTTTGCTCGGCCGAGGTGCCCGGGGTCGATGGCTTCCTGTTCGATTTGGGCGTTTCGTCACCGCAACTCGATATCCCTGGCAGGGGCTTTTCGTATAACGAGGACGCCCCATTGGACATGCGGATGGATCCGGGTAATAACACCTTAAACGCAGCTGAGGTCATCAACACCTATAACGAACACGACCTCGCCCGGATTCTACGCGTCTACGGCGAAGAGAAGTTTGCCTCGCAGATCGCGCGCGAGATCGTGCGCCGCCGCGAGCAAGAACCGATCGAAACCACCGGCCAATTTGTCGAGATCGTCAAGGCGGGTATCCCGGCTGCCGCTCGTCGGCATGGCGGACACCCGGCCAAGAAAAGTTTCCAGGCCATTCGCATCGAGGTCAATCACGAGCTCGATGTGCTCGAACGAGGGCTTGATGCCGCCACCAGGTGGCTCAACCCGGGCGGACGTATCTGCGTCATCTCGTATCACTCGCTCGAGGACCGTATCGTAAAGAACCACTTTAAGGAGATGAGCCAGGGGTGCACGTGTCCGCCGGAGATTCCGGTGTGCGTGTGCGGCAACGTGCCGATACTCAAGGTCATCACCCGCAAACCCTTGGTTGCCCAGCCTGATGAGGTTGAGCGCAACCCTCGGGCGAGATCAGCCAAAATCCGCGTGGCGCAGCGTCTGTAGGCGCGACCGCGCGATATTGGACCTCCCGCTCGCACCATAAACGAAGCTTAAACACACTACCAACGTACTCGGGATGGGAGGCGGCATATCATGGGCTACAACACTTCAAGCGCAGCACTTGCCTATGATATGAACGCCATGCCCGCCTATCGTGAGACGCCGCAGGCCCCCGTTGCTCCCCGTGAGCAGCGCGCGCCGCGCTTTGATGTCTACACGGGCGCGGGCCGTCAGGCAAACCAGGCGGTAAGCCCGGTTTTCATGAGCGTTCTTAAAACGTTTTGCATCATTGCGGCTATCTTCATGACGATCGGCGTCGCCCGCGTGGCGCTCGCCGGCGTTACGGCCCAGGTGCTCAACAGCAACGCCGAGCTTACCAGCACGCTCGAAAAGGCGACCGATGAGAGCTCCGACCTGGAGGTCATGCATTCGGTCTATGGCGCCGACACGCGCATTCGCGACCTTGCGGGCGCTTATGGCATGGTGGAGCCCAGCGAGAGCGTTACACTTGACTTTTCGCAGGATGCAGCCGCGGGCGCCAACGCGACCGCGACCGCTCAGTAGCAAGACGGTAGCTGAGTATGACAAATGACTATCGCCGCGGTTCCGATGGGGGCCGCGGTTCTGGACGTCCCTCGTCGCGGGGACGTTCTGGTTATCAAGGAACGGGTCGGCAATCTTACAACGCCGGGCGGTCCCGCGGCAACGACCCGACGTCGCGACTTCGCGGCTCGGACGGCCCTCAAGTGCATAACACCAGGTCGCGCAAGAGTTCGTCGACCGAATGGCTCACAGGCGCGCCTCTGCCTCGCCGCAAAGCCGTCATGGGATTCATTGGGTTTGGCTTGGGCTTGGGCGTCTTTCGCCTTGCCGACTATCAAATTGTCGAAGCCGATAAACTGCGCGAGCGTGCCGATGCGCGCCGCCTGCTTGCGCAGACCCTCTATGCCAAACGCGGCACCATCTACGACCGCAACGGTAACGTGCTAGCGTCGTCGGTCGAATGTCGCAACATCGCCGTGAACCCGCAGCTTGTCGAGGATGTTGACAAGACGGTGTCGGCGCTGGTCAAGGCAACTGGAATCGATAAAAAGACCTGCCGCAAGCTCGTCGAGTCCGATGGAACCTGGGTGTATATCAAGCGCCAGGTGGACGAAGACGATGTTGCGGCGCTGGAGAAGAAGAACCTGCCCGGCGTGCTTTTTGAGCAGGCCATGAAGCGCGTATATCCATACGGCAATCTGGCATCGCAGGTGCTGGGTGTAGTGAATGTAGACAACGACGGCTTGACGGGTCTCGAGAAGCAATACAACAAGCTTCTGACCGGCACGAACGGTTCTCTCGTACGCGAGCGCGCGAGGGACGGCAGCTATATCGCGGGCGGTGCCTATAAAAAGGTGGCTGCGGTCGACGGCGTTGATATCGTGACGACGCTCGACGTCAATATCCAGCGTGCGGCCGAGGATGCCCTGGCAGAGGCAGTCGAGAAGACTAAGGCCAAGAACGGCTCGGCGCTGGTCACCGATCCTACGACAGGCGAGATCTTGGCAGCCTGCTCGTATCCGACTTACGACCAGACCGATCTGGAGAACGCCAAGACCGAGGATATGAACCTGCGCCTGGTCACTGACGCCTACGAGCCCGGCTCGGTCTTTAAGACGCTCGTGGCGGGCGCCGGCTTCGACTTGGGCGTCGTGCGATCGAGTACGTCGTTTGAGGTGCCGGCGAGCATCAAGGTGGGCGACGATACCGTCACCGATGCCGACAAGCGCGACTACGCCATGACCATGGATGTGCGCGAGATGATGCGCCGTTCGTCCAACGTGGGCTTTGTCCTGGTGGGGCGCAAGATCGGCGCCGATGACTTTGCCGCCTATGTGGACAAGTGGGGCATAGGTCACAGCTCCGGTGTCGATTTTCCGGGCGAGAGCCTGGGCATCGTCAAGGAACGTGACCAGTATGACGGCGCCACGCTGGGCTCGATGAGCTTTGGACAGGCGCTGTCCGTCTCGCCGATTGAGATCGCACGTGCCGTGGGCGGTATCGCCAACGGCGGCGTGATGATGACCCCGCACTTCTATAAGTCCAGCAAGGGCGACGAGAAGGACTGGGGCGAAGGCGAGCGCGCGATTTCGGAGGACGCCGCATCCCAGGTGACATCGTGCATGCAGACGGTCGTGTCCGAGGGAACGGGCGTTGGCGGCGCGGTTGACGGCTATGACGTGGCGGGTAAGACCGGTACGGCCGAACGTGCCGACGAGAACGGCGGCTACCTCAAGGAGAACTACATGTCGTCCTTTATGGGCTTTGCGCCGGCACAATCGCCCAAGGTGCTGTGCTATATCACGCTCGACGGAACGCCGAGCGGCTCAGATGCCGCTGCGGTGCCGTTCCAGTCCATTATGGCCAACGCGCTCGACGTGCTGGGTATCCCGCGCACGAAGTAGGGGGTTACAATCTTTGGGGCGTGGTTTGTTGTCCCATATGAGGGGTGTTCACATGCCCTGCACCACGCATGCGCGGCGCTGGGATACAATACGCCGATAGCATTATTAGGTTTACAGGGGAGCTGCAATGATAGAGATCGCCGTCAACAACCTCGTGGCCGCAACAGGGGCCCGAACCGTGACGGGAGAAGCCGATCGGGTATGCCGCGGGTGCGTTATCGACTCGCGCCAGGTCGAGGAAGGGACAATTTTCGTCGCCTTTCCCGGTGAAAACGTCGACGGCAATGATTTTGCTTCCCGTGCCGTCCAGTCGGGTGCCGGCGCCGTCGTGATGACGCGTGAGCCCGAGGCCGAGCTGGTCTCGCTGGCGCAGGACAAAGGATGCGCCATCCTGCTGACCGATGATCCCGAGGAGTTTCTGCTGCGTTTGGCGCACGCGTATCGCCTGGAGCTTGGCTGCCTGGTCGTTGGTATTACCGGTTCTATCGGCAAGACGACGACCAAGGACGTGCTCGCCGCTGTGCTCGCCAAGCGCTATCGTGTCTGGGCCACCAAGGGCAATTTCAATAACCTGATCGGCATGCCGCTCACGGTGCTTTCCGCTCCGGCCGATACCGAGGTCCTGGTGCTCGAGATGGGCATGAACCATTTCCACGAGATCGAGCGCCTTTCCCAGTCCGCCAATCCCAACCTTGCCATCGTGAGCAAGATTGGTACCTCTCATATCGGCATTTTGGGTAGCCGCGAGAACATCGCCCGCGCTAAGGCCGAGATTGTCCAGGGTATGTGCGCCGCCGGCGACTTCTTGCCGCTGCTGGTTTTGGGCGGCGAGGACGACTTTACGCCGTTCATTCGCGATACGTTCGCCCAGCCTGCTGGTATCGACGTGATGCTGGCCGGCGTCTCGGACGACGATGAGGTCCGTGCCCGCGACATTCGTGTTGATGACGAGGGACGTCCGGTCTTTACGCTCGATTTTGGCCAGGGTGAGACGATCGATACCATGCTTGCCATCCCCGGCGTGCAGTCCGTTCCTAATGCCGTTAAGGCCGCCGCGGTTTCCTATCGCCTGGGCGTGACGCCCGAGCAGATCGATGCTGCCTTTAGAGGCCTCACGATCACCGGTCACCGCCAGGAGATCAAGCGCGCCAAGAGCGGTGCCCGCGTCATCGACGATTCCTATAACGCCAGTGCCGAATCCATGGCTGCTGGCCTCGATCTACTGTGCTCGCTTTCGTGCACGGGGTCTCGCATGGCGATCCTGGGCGAGATGGGCGAGATGGGCGATGAGGCTCCTCGCATGCATGAGCTCGTGGGCGCCTATGCCGCCGCCAAGAAGCTCGACATGCTGGCGTGCGTGGGTGGTGAGCTGGCCCAGCTTATGGCCGATGCCGCGCGCATGATGGGCATGGACGAGGACCGCATCCAGGTGTTCTCCGATTATCAGCAGGTGCTCGACCGCATGGGCGGCGCGCTTGAAAAACATGATGTTGTACTGGTCAAGGGTTCCCGCTTTGTTGAGCTCGACCGCTTTGTGGAAGGTGTGTGCTAGCCCATGTTCGGCAATCCCTCGTATCCAACGTATCAGGCTTTTTTGGGGCTTGGCATCGCCGCTGCCATTGCGCTGCTGCTCATGCCGTGGTGGATCAAGCTGCTCAAGGTCGAGGGTATCGGCCAGCAGGTTCGTGCCGACGGCCCCAAGCGTCATTTGGTTAAGCAGGGAACGCCCACCATGGGTGGTGTTGTCATCCTCGTCGCGATCTCGCTGACCTGCCTGCTGATGGGCAAGCTCACCACCGAGCTCGTGCTCGTGCTGCTCGCCACGCTGGCGACCGGCGTGCTGGGCCTGATCGACGACCTGACCTCCGTTACGCATGGGCGCTCGCTCGGTCTGACGCCTCATGCCAAGATGATCGGCCTAACCATTATCTGTGTCACCTTTACGGTACTTGCCGTCAACTGGTGCGGCGTCGCCCCCGAGATTCGTTTTCCCGGCGGCCTGACGATTGACCTCGGTGTTCTTTCGACCACCATCTGCGGCCTTTCGTTCCCGTGGCTCTACATTGTCTTTTGCTGGCTGATGATCGCCGGTCTTTCTAATGCCGTGAACCTGACCGATGGCCTTGACGGTCTTGCTGGTGGCACCTCCATGATTGCCATGCTCGCCATGGCTGCCATGGCGTTTTTGCACGGAGACGTGAACCTGTCCATCTTCTGCACCGCGTGTGCCGGTGCCTGCTTGGGCTTTCTGTGGTTCAACTGCTATCCGGCGAGCATCTTTATGGGCGATACCGGCTCGCTTGCCCTGGGCGCCGCGTTTGCCTGCACGTCCATCATGACCAACACCGAGGTCGTCTCCCTCATCATCGGCGGCCTGTTTATCGTTGAGACCCTGTCGGTAATGATTCAGGTTGTCTACTTCCACTTTACGCACAAGCGCGTCTTCCTTATGGCGCCCATCCATCATCATTTCGAAAAGAAGGGCTGGGCCGAGACCAAGGTCGTCATCCGTTTTTGGATTATCGCTGCGGCCTTTGGTGCCGTTGGCCTTGCTTTGTTCTTCCAGTTGGGATAGTGGTCTTTCATGCCTCTTGCTGATGTCTTTAGCCTGCTCGTTTTGGGTCAGGGCAAATCCGGTCTCGATGTCGCCCGCTGGGCGCTGGCACATCCCGAGCGCGTAAGCGCCGTTACCGTGTATGGCGGCGGCACCTCTGAGCCCAATGACGCCACGCGTGCGCTCGAGGCTGCTGGTGCGTCGTTTGTCTATGGGGCCGAACAGGTCGAGGGCGCCTATGACGTGTGCGTGACATGCCCGGGTATTTCGGAGTTCTCGTCCTTCTTTAAGGCGGGGCGTGAGCATGCCGCTCAGATTAT
>CABUVC010000084.1 GCA_902494855.1 uncultured Collinsella sp. | reverse complement strand
GTGAAGATGGCGCAGATGATGAACATTCCCATCGTGGGCCTGGTGGAGAATATGAGCTACGTCCAGTGCCCCGACTGCGGCAAGAAGATCGAGGTCTTTGGCAAAAGCAAGCTCCCCGAGGTCGCAGAGCGCTATAACCTCGACATCTTGGGCACGCTTCCCATTAATCCGGCACTCGCCGAGGCCTGCGATAAGGGCGAGGTTGAGACCGCGCTGCCCGATGGCATGTTGCCCAAGGCAGTCTCTGCCGTCGAGGCTATTACCCCGCACGAGACCGACGAGGCCTAAGTGAACACGAGCGCCTTCTATGACGTCCTGGTAATCGGCGGCGGGGCTTCAGGCCTCGCCGCCGCCATTACGGCCGCACGTGCTGGCAAAAGCGTCTGCATCGTTGAGCGCGATGTCGCCTGCGGCCTAAAGCTCCTTGCGACCGGTAACGGCCGCTGCAACCTCTCCAACGAATCGATTGATCCTCAGCGGTATAACCACCCCGCATTCGTCGAATCTGTCATGGGCCCCCAACCCGAACAAGAGCTTATGGGTTTCTTCTCCTCGCTGGGCATCATGACAACCTCCGAGGAAGGCCGGCTATACCCGCGCTCCCTTCGCGCAGAATCGGTGCGCGACGCGCTTCTCAACGTTTGCGACCGCCTAGGTATTACCTTAATCTGCGGAGCCAACGTTGCCTCGGCGCACAAAGCTTCCGAAGGCTGGACACTCCAAATAGACCGTCCAGCGCGGGCGCTCAAGGCAAAAAAGCACGACGACCGAAAATCGGAGCTCCGCTCGCTTCGGAAGGCGCTCGCCGATGTCCCTCGCAAGAACGAGGCCCTGGAGGCACATGCCGTAATTATCGCCACGGGTGGCAACCCCACCGGTATCGCCGATACGTTTAGCCTCCCCCTCACTTCGCTGCGCCCCATCCTCTGCCCCGTATCGGCAACGGTCGTCGGCGATCGGGCGGCACTCAAGACGTTGGACGGCCTGCGCGTCCGCGCCCGCTTGACGCTCGCCCGCAATCATAATGAGCTCTGGCACGAAGACGGTGAAGTCCTGTTTCGAACCTTCGGTATCTCGGGCGTCGCTGTCTTCAACCTCTCCCGTCGTATCCAGCGCGGCGATACGATCCTGCTCGACGTTTTCCCCGACCTCTCTAAAGACGAGTTGCTCGATATGCTTAACCGGCGCGTTAAGCTGCTCGGCGGCTTTTCGCCCCGCGATCCCCGTTGGCTCGACGGCATGCTCGCCCCGCAACTCTCCCGCGTCGTCTGCACAGCGTTCGAGCAGTGCCATCCAGGCTCCAACGATGTCATCCACCTGGTCTCGATCCTCAAGCATTTTAAGTTGCTCGTCGAAGGAACCGCCGAGGAGCGCTCGGCGCAGGTCACGCGTGGTGGCGTATCTGTCGAGAGCATCTCAACACCCAGTCTACGCGCGCGCAGCGTTGTCGACACCCCGCTTTACGTCTGCGGCGAAGCGCTCGACATCGACGCCGATTGCGGAGGCTTTAACCTTGCGTGGGCATGGCTCTCGGGCATTCGCGCTGCAAGCAGCCTGTAGCCGCGCAGTCTATAATCAAAAACGCATTCGGGCCGTCTGGGATACCGGACGGCCTCTTTCTTGCCTCTAAGGAGACCTCGATGATCGAAATCACCCAAGTCAACGCGTCGCTCGATGAAGCCGGCGATGAAAATGCCTGCCTCATTGTTGGCAAGCGAGTCGCCAAGCGCGTCCTACGTTGCAAGGACTCCGAGATCAAGTCCATCGAGCTCCACCGCAAGTCAATCGACGCTCGCAAAAAACGAGACGTCCATTTTATCCTGAGCTTTCGTGTTGAGCTGACTAGTCCCCACCTCGAGCGAGAAGCGGTCGACAGCGTCGCCGAGCGTGACCGCTCGCGCGTACGCGCGATAGAGGACGATGGGCCCTCATTCCCCTCCCCCGTCTCCGACGCACCTCAAGAATGCCCTGTCGTTGTCGGCGCCGGATGCGCTGGCCTTTTCGCTGCACTCACCCTTGCCGAAGCGGGTCTTAAGCCCTTGCTCATCGAGCGCGGCGACCCAGCATTTCGCCGCTCGCATGCGATCGATCTCTTTCTAAAGGAGCGCATTCTCGACCCCGAGAGCAATATCCAGTTTGGCCTGGGCGGCGCGGGGACCTTCTCGGACGGCAAGCTCAATACGGGAACCAAAAATCCCGCCCATCGCCTTATCCTCGAAACCTTCGTCGAGGCGGGCGCGCCCCGCGATATTCTGTGGGATGCCAAGCCGCACATTGGCTCCGACATCCTTCCCACGGTTGTCACCGCTATATCCCAGCGCATCGAGCAGCTCGGAGGTGTCGTCCGTTATCGAACAAAGCTCGTCGACATTCACATCGACGCGTCTGGCGCCATTACCGGTATTGATGTCCAATCGTCCCAAGACGCCGCTTGCGAGCCAATCGAGACAAAGCACCTCATCCTCGCCTGCGGGCATTCTGCTCGCGATATTTTTGAGCTCCTTAAGGACCACAACGTGGCCCTCGCACAAAAGACCTTTGCCATGGGCGTTCGCATCGAGCATCCGCAGCGCGACATCGACCGAGCCCAATATGGAGCCTTGGCGGGACATCCTGCCCTCGGAGCAGCCCCCTACAAGCTCGTCGCCCATCTTCCCAACGGCCGCAGCGTGTTCTCGTTTTGCATGTGCCCCGGCGGACAGGTTGTCGCCGCCTCTTCCGAGCAGGGCCACCTGTGCGTCAACGGCGCTAGCCTCAATGCCCGCGACGGACGCAACGCAAATGCCGCCTTGCTCGTTAACGTCACGCCTGAGGACCTTCCCAACGATGACCCGCTCGCCGGCATCGAGCTCCAGCGTGCCTGCGAGGCGGCCGCCTATCGCCTGGGCGGTTCCAACTGGAACGCACCGGCACAACTCGTCGGAGATTTCCTCGCAGGACGCGCCAGCAAGGCGCCCGGAAAGGTAAAGCCCACCTATCCGCTCGGTGTGACCTGGACGGCAATTGACGAAGCCCTGCCGCAGCATATCGTCGAGTCGCTCCGCCTGGGACTTCCCCTACTCGGAAAAAAGCTACGAGGCTACGACCGTCCCGATGCCGTTCTTACCGGCGTGGAGACTCGTTCGAGCTCACCTGTCACTGTCACCCGAGACCGAACGTGCCATGCCGTGTCGACCCCGGGCCTCTACCCTTGTGGTGAGGGAGCTGGATATGCTGGCGGCATCATGAGCGCGGCCACCGACGGCATCCGTTGTGCCGAAGCCCTGATCGCGGACCTCTAACGCACGAATTCCAGCGCGCAAAAGACACAGGCCCCGAGCTCCACAGGGAACTCGGGGCCTGTTCGCTATTTCTTAAACCGTGCACCCTGGCGTTTTCTGCCCGATGCGAACGTGGAACCCTTGCGGGCCTGCGAACGTAAGCGCTCGATCGTCTCGTCCTCAGACGCGCCCTCGAGCATCGCCCGAATCTGAACGACGGCATCGCGCAGGCGCGCCGCCTCCTCAAAGTCCATGGCGGCAGAAGCGTTGCGCATATCCTCTTCCATGGTTTCGACGATCCGCACAAGCTCGTCATGCGGCAGTTCTTCCAACTGCTCCGCAAGTGTCTGCTCGGGCGCCACCGTTTCCGGCACGCCGCCCTCGCCCGACTCATCGGGCGTATAGAATGCGCCATGACCAAGAGAATCGCCCTTCGAGCGCCCCTTGGAACCCACGGTTTTTTCGGCCTCGGCAATAAAACTTGAGATGTCGTTGATGGCCTTGCGCACTGTCTTGGGCACAATGCCATGCTCTTCGTTATATGCCATCTGAATCTCGCGACGGCGCTGCGTCTCCTCGATGGCCTCTTTCATCGAATCGGTCACAACGTCCGCATACATGATGACTTCGCCATCGGCGTTACGGGCCGCGCGGCCAATCGTCTGAATCAGCGAACGGCGGTTGCGCAAGAAGCCTTCCTTATCGGCATCGAGAATTGCCACCAGTGAGACCTCGGGAAGATCCAAGCCCTCGCGAAGCAGGTTGATACCAACGAGAACATCGATCTTGCCCTCGCGCAGCGTTCGCAGGATCTCGACACGGTCCATTGTCGCCGTATCAGAATGCATGTAATTGACCTTAATGCCCGCATCAAGCAGATGGTCGGTCAGGTCCTCGGCCATGCGCTTGGTCAACGTGGTCACCAGCACGCGCTCCTTGCGGGCAACGCGCTCGCGAATCTCGTCCTCAAGATCGTCAATCTGGCCGTGAACTGGACGCACGTCAATCTTGGGGTCGAGCAGGCCAGTCGGACGAATAATCTGCTCCACATCGTTTTGGCTCACCCGCAGCTCGTAGTCGCCCGGCGTGGCCGAAACATAGATAAACTGGGGTATCCTTGCCTCAAACTCATCGAAACGAAGCGGGCGGTTATCGAGCGCCGAGGGCAGGCGAAAACCGTGTTCCACCAGCGTCACCTTACGCGAGCGGTCACCTTCGTGCATGCCGCGAATCTGCGGCACCGTCACATGGCTCTCATCGATGATGCAGAGCATATCCTTGGGAAAGTAATCGATTAGGGTAAACGGCGGCTCACCCGGCTTGCGACCGTCCAGATGACGCGAGTAGTTCTCGATGCCGTTGCAAAAGCCCATCGTCTCGAGCATCTCAAGATCATAATCGGTGCGCTGCTGCAGACGCTGCGCCTCGAGCAACTTGTCGGTCGCCTTGAGCTCCGCCACGCGCTTCTCGCACTCTTCGCTGATCGATTTCAGAGCCGCCTTGACCTTCGGCTTCTCGGTCACGTAGTGCGATGCCGGCCATACGGGGATGGCCTCGTACTCACGAAGCATCTCACCGGTGACCTCATCGATCTCGGCAATCAGCTCGACCTCGTCGCCAAAGAACTCAAACCGCAACGGATGCTCGGCATAAGGCGGATACACGTCGACAACATCGCCGCGCACGCGGAACGTGCCGCGTGCCAGGTCATAGTCATTGCGATCATATTGAATGTCGATAAGTGCATGGATAAAGTCATCGCGCTCGAGCGGCACCTTCTTGTCGACGTTTGGAGCCAGACCCGCATAGTCCTCAGGAGAGCCAATGCCATAGATACACGAGACCGATGCGACAACGATCACATCACGTCGAGAGAGTAGCGATGCGGTCGCCTGATGTCGCAGCATCTCAACCTCTTCGTTAATCGAGGAGTCTTTCTCGATATATGTATCGCTTTGCGGCACATACGCCTCGGGCTGATAGTAGTCGTAGTACGAGACGAAGTAGACCACAGCGTTGTTGGGAAAGAACTCTTTGAGCTCGCTCGCAAGCTGAGCGGCGAGCGTTTTATTCGGAGCCATGACCAGCGTCGGCTTTCCCAGGGCCTCAATAGTCTTTGCCATCGTGAAGGTCTTGCCCGAACCAGTCACGCCCAGCAAAACCTGATAGCGGTCTCCGTCCCTCACGCCCTGCACAAGCGACTCAATGGCCTTAGGCTGGGAACCGGCAGGCTCATAGGGAGACATGACCTTAAACGGCACGTCAGAGCCTTCAACGCCAAAGCGCTTAAGTTCACCACCAACGCGTTCTACTTCAAATTCCGCCATGGATACTCCTAACTCATATATCTGCAGTATACGCAGGCGGCAGGCATAGTCCTATACGAACCGATCGGGATAGAGGGTCTTGTAGCGAACCCAGGCATTATTGACACGAATCAGATACGCCTGCGTCTCGGGAAAGGTGATTGCATTATGAAGCGACGTACTCTGCTGCGCCCATCCGTCGACATTGCCCATGCCGGCGTTATAGGCGGCAATGGCACTGTCAGTCGACCCGTTAAAATACGCTAGAAGATACGAGAGATACGCACAGCCAAACTCGATATTCGTAGCCGGATCGTTAAGGTTGTCGGCCGAATACTCGCCACCGTCGACAAGGCCCTTGGCGATCATATCCTGGGCAGTCTCGGGCATCAGCTGCATCAATCCCTGAGCACCCTGATTCGACTCGGCCTCGGGATCCCAATTCGATTCAGACTTAATGACAGCGCACACCAGATACGGATCCAGATTATGCGAAATACTGGATTGCTTTACATACGCCTCGTAGTCAATCGGATACAGCGGCTTAAAGAAAGCGGCAGGAGCATACGAGTAAACGAATGAGATAAGGCCGAAGGCAAAAACGGCAGCCAGCGGTATAAGGCGATACCACGTAAGGAAACGTGTCTTAGGCATCGGCCTCCTCCTTATCCACTACATCCCCGAACCCATGGCGCGAAAGCCATGCGTCCAGTTGTTCAAAGAGCGAGTTATCGTCTGCCGCATTGTCAATCACAGTTGTAGCGAGATTGCACAGCACAGACTCTTCGGGCTGGCAAGCAGAACGGGCATCGAAATCAGATGGCTCCATGCCACGTTGAATAGCGCGCTCGCGACGAACTGACAAAGGGGCGCTGATGACCAAAATTTCATCAGCCAAGCCAAATGCATCCTCAAAACCAGTCGGAGCAGAAACCTCGACCACCGCAAAAGGATAACGGGGAGATGAAACAGTACAACAAACCGGATCGAGAATCCTAAGCGAAAGCTGTTCAATCAGAATGGGATGCACGATGTCATTGAGCCGTGCGACCGAATCAGGAGAAGCGAAAGCTCGAGAAGCGAGGATGCCGCGGCGAATGCCGCCTTCCTCATCCAAAATGTCCCAACCGAATTCATCCGCAAGTGTATTGACGATATCAGAGCCCGGCACATACAGCGATTTTGCAAGCTCATCCAGATCGATAAGCATAGCGCCACGAGATTCGAAATAGCGGCAGGCAGTCGACTTACCCGAAGCAATATTGCCCAAGACAAATACGGTAAACATCAAGCCCTCCCTAACGCCAATGCGAGTAATTATCGCTCAAATACACTAGATGGACTCAAAATACAGCCAAACAGTAAGAGCACATACGGGGGAGCTAGGTCCCAAAGTACAACGTGTATACAACGCAAAAAGGGGCAGGCCGCGATGCCTCCCCCTTCTCAGTTCAAGCGTACGGCTCGGTGCCGTCCACCGGTCAGCGGCGCCCTGGCCTCCCACGGGCTGGCCCCGCAGTACTCT
>CABUVC010000083.1 GCA_902494855.1 uncultured Collinsella sp. | reverse complement strand
GAGACGATGAGCATGGTGGTACCGGTGGTCGCTAGCGCCTTTCCATCGATGATGAGCATCTTTTGCATGGTGCCGCCCAGGCCGATAAACAGGACGCACAGCCCCGATGCTTTCATGAGCGTGTCTTGGATGCGCGGTGTAATGAAGCGGCCGCCCGCTAATCCCAAAAGACCGCCCGCAACTAAAAGCACAACGTTGATGATTGTTCCCAAGCCCGGCATGAGCCCTCCTGTATTGATGCCAACGTGGCAATCGTAGCAGAACGAAATGCGAGGTACATCGCGACTCGTCTAATACGTTATATAAGTGGTATTAGGAATGATGCGCGGCATTTAAGCCTCAGGTGGTTGTCGGGACATAGGGATAGTATTCAAAGCGCAGTGTCATAAGCCGCTGTGGGGATTCAATAGCCGCGGCGATGATATTGGCATCGCGGGCACGATCAAACCCTTCGAGTTCGATCTGATACGAGACGTCTTGCATAATGTCCAGACGTCGCCAGGCCAGGAGTGTGTCGCCATCGAATTCCAAGGTCTTGCCTCCGTCTGGAGCAACGGCGTATAGACGCAGCTTGGCGGTGGTTGCAGGGTCGACAACTGTGACCTTTTTAATTTCGTTTCGAGTATTCTTGGCGCCCAACAAGGTGAGCAGTGTTGGGGCCACGACCTCGCCCGATGGCAAAAAGACGACTTCGATGGATTCAGGAAATGCGATGATAGCCGACTTGCGGACGGGCTGATTGGCGGCGGCAACTTCGATGTTCGCAGCGTCGATGACCTCTGTGTGGTCGAGCGCGGCAAGCACGCAGCAGTTACCTTCATCGATCTCTTGAGGATCAGCAAGCCCCAGACTGTCCGCGAGCTCGGGATCGTTTGGATCGGCAGCGGGCTCATTCGGCGCTTCGAGAGAAGCTGGGATGCTGCTTGTCGGCGACGGCGTGTCGCCCGCACCTGCTTCTTTGTCCGCGCTCTCTTCTTGTATGGTTGCGTTGATGGGTTCGTCGTTTGAGGGGAGCGTCTTGGCGTCAAGCGCGGAGGGAAGAATTCCGATGGCTCCGGATCCGTTCCACTCCATTTCGAGAAGCGCCGGGTCGGCAAGAATGCGTTGCCTGCTTTGCGCGTGGGCATCGATTTCAATAGGGCCTGTCTCTATCCCTCGTGTAAGGCTGAGTGATCCGGCTGGCTTCTCGAAATGAGCGTCTGTGTCTTTGGCGCTGACGGCGTAGAACAGCAGGGACGCTTCTCCCGCCGCGATGGCATCGGTGCCGGCTTTGGTCAGCCGCAACGATGCCGTGAATGAGAGGGTGGGCTGCGTTTCGTCTGCATTCGCGGCGGCGCAGCCCAGACATATACCGCCTCCTTTCTCAAAAAACGTACCGTCGAAGGCGACCTTCGCTCCGTTCGCCGAGTCATCGACCGAAGCGATGTCGATGCGCAGCTCTAAATTGCATGGATCGCCATCTGCATCGAGCATAACCGAGCGCCACGTGCAGACGGCGCACCCCGCCTGGGAGCCGTTTGCCTTGTTCGAACGATTGATATCCACGACTATCGAGCCGTCCGTATTACGACGAAGGCATCCCGAGGTTGAGATCGCGGCCTGTGCGATCGAAAAACGCTTGCACGCAATGGCGCTCGACGGATTTGGTGCGGAACTTAGGACTGCTGGTAAGGAGTCTGCCATGACGGGAGTCGCCCAAGCGGCGACAGGCGTTCCGGTTGCGAGCGCGCCGCAGAGTGCGACGACGGGCAAAAGGTTCTTCGATGCCATGGGGTCTCCTTAGCTAATTTAGTGCGGCCTGTCCGTGTTTTGTTTCTGGCTGCGTTTGATGTGCAGACCGAGGCCGGCGGTTCCTGCGCCTGCTGCTGTGGCGCCTGCTGCCAAGAGCCATCGTCTGTCGCCTGTCTGCGCCAACGGTTCCTCGCGGTCGTCGCGGTCGAGCTCCGAGAGGTCGACCGTCACTTGCGTGGCGGCCTGCGCCTGTTCTTGCTGGGCAAAGGCCATGGCTGGCCCAAACGCTAGGATGCTGACGGCGGCGGCCAGGGCGACGGCCTTATGCCGTGTGCGCACCGGGCTCGACCGTCCAGGTGATCGTCGCAACCTGATCGCCTTCGCCGGTTACGCGGAAGATGTCGCGCGTGACGCGGGCGACGTTTCCGCTTGTCTTGAGCTTGATTTTGTCCGTGCCGCCGGCAATGCCCTGGTAGCCCATGTCGAAGGCTGCATTCTTGGAAAGATCGAGGCCCGTCCCCTGCATTGCGGCGCTGGCGTTCTGGAGCGCGCCGTCGGGGCCGACCTTAAAGTCGATGGAGTTCTGCGCGGTTCCGGCCTTGGCGTCGGCGGCAATGGTCCAGGTGTTCATGGCGTCGATCTTCATGTTGGTGACATGGATGCCGTAGGCCGAATGATTGTCGATGGTGGTCGCGTCTTCTGAGGGGCCCTGAAGCGTGCCGTCGGCCTTGGCGACGAAGGGAATAACCGTCGGAACTTTGAACTCAACGTTGTCGATCTCGGTCCTGACCATTACCTTCGTGGTTCCAACGCGCCCGGCTGCCATAGCTGGCGTCGGGGCGGCGCTCATTGCGAGCGCGAGCGCGAGCCCTGTGCCCACGACGAGCGCTCTGACTCCGTTCATGTTCCTGGTGATGTCCATGGTCGTTCCTTTCTATTCGCCGCGGGCCGTCCCCGCGATGATTGGACGAATGCTGGTGAATTGCATGCGGTGCCGCGTCGGTCGGAAGGCTAGTTCTCGGCTTGCTCAACCCGTACCTTGACACGTGTCGGATTGCCGTGGCTGTCGAGGGTCTTGGCATCGAGTGCCTGGATCTCGATGTACGCCTCGCCTTCTTTGATGTCGCCGGCGGGGCACGTCTCGATTGTCTTGCCGGTCTCGACCACGCCGGATTCGTACATGGTCTCGTCGTTTTGGATGACGCGGAATCGCTGGGGAAATTTATTGTCTTGGACGTTTTGCACGTTGACGCGCAGCTTGCCGTCCTCCTGCAGCTGAGCGACCGGCGCGACCGAAATCGTCATCATGTTGTCGCGGACGATGGCGTCGAGCTCATCTTGGATTTCCTGACGCGTTTTGCCCTCGGCCGTCGTGACTGAGGCGCCCGCCTCGGGTACGGGCTGCGACTGCCAAGCGTATAGTCCTACGGCGACAAGGGCGCAGATGATGGCCAAGCAGGCAACGATGAGCTTCTTGCGATGCCCCAGGCCTGCAAAGTGGGGTGGCCTCTTCGCGCTCATGCGGCATCCTTGGCGGTATAGACGCGCGCAAAGGTGGACGGGTCCGCTCCAAAGAGCATGTGAAGCATCAGGCGGCGCGAGTAGACGAGCTCTTCGAAGTCGGGAGGGAGCTCGATGTCGTGGGTATGCGCGATGTGGTGGGCGAGCGCCGAGAACGACTCGGGGTCGCAGATCACATCGGTAGTAACGTGGTAGACCGCCGTATCGGGGAATGCCTCTTCGTCGAAAGGCAGGAGATGGGGATCGTCGTCGACTTCGATGGCGATGCCGTACTGGGGCCAGTAATATGCCATGGGAACCTCCCTGCTTCTGGGCCAAAACTTCTATCGGTTTTGGCTGTCGACGCCGACCGTATCAGCCGCTACTTGACCAATTTCTGACCAAATGCTTGACGGATTGGCGTCTCCGCAGGTAAAAGGCGGCAAAAAATACTCCAACTTTTTTCGAGCGACATTTACGCGATCGGCGACGGCGGGGCCATATGTGTCAAAAGCATCGTCTGCCGAGGAAATCTAGCCACTCGCCGAATTGCACGAACGTAAAAATCGCCAATTATGGAGACGGTCTCGAACACGTCGACGAAACGATGCGGTAACATCTCCCTGCAAACACTGTAGTTAGCTAAAGGGGGAGTTCGCGTGTCTGCAAGCATCAAACCCTTCACCGACGAGTTCGAAGAGTATGGTCGCGATGAGTCTCGCGCATCGGGCGAAGCATCGAGCATCTCGTTTCCGGGAACGGAAAACGAGGTCCGTGCCATTTTGGAAAAGCTCCATGCCGAGCGTGTCCCGGTAACGGTTCAGGGCGCCCGAACCGGCCTTGCCGCCGGTGCCGTGCCCCACGGCGGGCATATCCTCAATACTTCCCGTATGAATCGCTACTTGGGCCTTCGCCGCGATGAACAAGGCCAATTTCTGCTGCGCGTGGAGCCGGGCGTTGTGCTCTCGGAGCTGCGCAAGCAGCTGAGCAAGAAGGTGCTGCCGACTGCTGGTTGGGACCAGGCATCGCTTGAGGCCTACGAGGAGTTCCAAGAGGCCCCCGAGCAGTTCTTTCCCACCGATCCCACCGAGGCGTCTGCCTGTCTGGGCGGCATGGCGGCATGTAACGCCTCCGGTGCCCGCAGCTACGCCTACGGTCCCATGCGCCCACATATCACGGGACTCCACGTCGCGCTGGCTGATGGCGATTTGCTTGAGCTTCAGCGCGGCGAGGCTTTTGCCCAGGGCCGCCACCTGTCGCTCGTGACGGCAGCGGGCCGTGCACTCGAGCTCGATCTTCCCAGCTATACCATGCCCAAGACAAAAAATGCCTCAGGCTATTTCGTTGCGGACGAAATGGACGCCATCGACCTCTTTATCGGCGCTTGTGGCACGCTCGGTGTTATCACCGAGCTCGAGATTGCCCTGCAAGCGGCACCTGCGGTCGTTTGGGGTGTGAGCTGCTTTTTCGATAGCGAAGACAAGGCCGTGTCCTTTACCGATTCCGTGCGCCCCGTCCTGTCCCATGCGGCCGCCATCGAGTACTTCGATGCTGGTGCTCTGGATATCCTGCGTCGCCAGCGCGAGCAGTCGACGGCGTTTGCTTCGCTGCCGGCGCTCGACAAAGAGGCCAAGGTCTGTGTCTACGTGGAGCTCGACTGCGATGACGAGGCCCAGGCGACCGAGGAACTGTATCACTTGGGGTGGGTACTAGAGCTTGCGGGCGGCAGCGACGATGCGACATGGGTCGCGCGCACCGAGGTCGATCGCGAGTGTCAGCGATTCTTCCGCCATGCGGTGCCCGAGAGCGTCAACATGCTTATCGACGAGCGCCGCCGCACGGATCCCACCATCACCAAGTTGGGCTCGGACATGTCGGTGCCCAATGCACGTCTTGCCGATGTCGTGGCCCTCTATCGCCGCACGCTGGCGGAAAGCGGACTTGAGTCTGCTGCCTGGGGACACATCGGTAACAACCATCTGCATGTGAACATCCTGCCGCGCGATGCGCAGGACTACCGTCGCGGTGGCGAGCTGTTTGCCCAGTGGGCTGCGGAGGTAACGGCTATGGGCGGTGCCGTTTCTGCCGAGCACGGCGTCGGCAAGATCAAGGCGGGCTTCTTAGAGACGATGTACGGTCACGAGGCCATGGTCGAGTCGGCGCGGCTTAAACTCCAGCTCGATCCCGACGGGCAGCTGGGTCGTGGCAACCTGTTTTCGGAGAAGCTCTTGGATGAGCTCGTCCAGAAAGGGGGCGCGTGAAGATGAGCGATTTCCATATGGTGGTGTGCGTCAAGGCCGTGCCGGGCAGCACCGAGGTCAAGATGGACCCCAAGACCAATACCATCGTGCGCGATGGCAAGCAGGCGGTCATTAATCCCTTTGATGCGAGCGCTTTGGAATGCGCGCTGGCGCTGAAGGACGACTTTATCGGCTTTGGCATGGATGTGCGCGTGACGGTGGTGTCGATGGGCATCCCCGCGACCGAGTCGCTGCTGCGCGACTGCATCGCTCGAGGCGCCGACGATGCGCTGCTGCTGACCGATCGCGCCTTTGCAGGTGCCGATACCCTGGCAACCACCTATGCCCTCAAGTGCGGCATCGAGGCGCTCGACGAGGACTTCGACCTGCTCATCTGCGGCAAGATGGCGGTGGATGGCGATACGGCCCAGATTGGTCCCGAGCTTGCCGGTGCCTTTGATATTCCCTGCGTGACCGACGTGAGCTGCGTGCAGAGCGCGGGCTTTACGACCTGTGGCTCGCTGGCGCTCGTTCACGGATGCGATGCCGGCGAGGAGACGGTGTACCTTGAGATGCCGTGCGCGATGACGACTGCCAAGGAGATTGGCCAGTTGCGTATGCCGAGTATTGCCGGTATTCGCGCGGCGGAGGAGGCGGACGTGCGCGTGGTCAGCGCCGCCGACGTGAACGCCGACCCCGCGCGTTGCGGTCTTGCCGGGTCGCCGACACAGGTCGTGCGCTCGTTTGTGCCCGACCGTGACCAAACGTGCGAGGCCGTTGAGGGAACGGCGTCCGAGCAGGCGGTAAAACTTGCCAAGATTATCGAGGGGATGGCATAGATGAGCGGACTGATTATCGATAGCGAAGCCTGTATCGGCTGCGGTCGCTGCGTTCGTGCCTGTGCCTCGGGCGGCATCGTAGTGGAAGGCGAGCGACCCAACCGATGCGCCCATGTAACCGACGGCTGCATCCTATGCGGTGGGTGTGTCGACGCCTGCCCTGTCAACGCTATCTCGATCGAGCGTGACGAGGCTGCTGGTGCGGTGGACCTTGATGCATATCGAGACATTTGGGTATTCGCGCAGACCGACGAGCGCGATACGGTGACTCCCGTTGCCTATGAGCTTATGGGCAAGGGGCGCGAGCTTGCCGATGCTCGCGGCTGCCGTCTGGTGGCACTGGTCGGCATGAGCCCCGAGGGCTCGCTCGGGGACCTGGAGCATCTGGTTTGCGCGGGCGCCGACGAAGTCCTGGCCTGTCGCGACGAGCGCCTGCGCCAAAACGATGCGGAGGTCTACGCCCGCTTGATCTGCGATTTGGTAGCCGAACGCAAACCCGAGGCCATCCTATACGGTGCGACCGCTTTTGGTCGCGAACTGGCACCCGGCGTTGCCGTGCGTTTGCAGACGGGCCTTACGGCTGACTGCACCGTACTTTCGATGGATGCAGAGACGGGACTGCTGCAACAGACGCGTCCGACGTTTGGCGGCAACCTGATGGCCACCATCATTTGCCCCAACCACCGTCCGCAGATGGCAACGGTGCGCCCCGGTATCTTTAAGGCTCCCGACTTCGACTACGGCCGCTCTGGCACGATCACCCAGATATCGCTTGCGGATGATGCTAAGGCTCGTGTCGAGATCTCGATTCCCGCCGAGGAGTGGGGACAGCAGCCCTCGATCGCCAATGCCGAGTGCCTGGTCGTGGTGGGTCGCGGCATTGGTTCCAAGAAAAACCTGCCGTTGATGCGAAGGCTCGCCGAGGCTCTGG
>CABUVC010000082.1 GCA_902494855.1 uncultured Collinsella sp. | reverse complement strand
TCATTAAGCAACGGCTCTGCCCAGCTCTCTACAACTTGGGCTGCCGTCGGCACCATTTTACCCTCCTGACGAGGAATTCGTCCATATTTCAAAAATCAAATCCTGTTCGCGCGTGGGCGTAAACTTTTAGTTGGGCAAATCCGGCAGATTGGAGCTTGAAACATGAGGGATATGCACCTCATGTCGCTCATAAAACGTCTCCTGACCTCGAGGGAGAACGTTTTTTAGCGATAAAAGGAGACATAAATATGATCTGGTTTACCAGCGACACCCACTTCGGGCATGAGAACGTGCTGAAGTTCACCGACCGCCCGTGGGAGACGATTTGGCAGATGAACGACGCCATCGTCGACAGCATCAACGGCAAGGTTGCCGTGGACGACGAGCTCTACATCCTGGGGGATTTCTCATTCAAGATGACCGCCCAGGACGCCTACGGGCTGCGCAAGCGGATCGCCTGCAGACGCATCCACCTCGTCCCGGGAAACCACGACAAGGACTGGACCCAGCCGGCGGTCGCTGGCGCCTTCACCGTGGAGCCGCCGATCTGCGTGCTCAAGATCGACGGGCAGAAGATCGTCCTGTGCCATTACCCCATGGCCGACTGGCAGGGCATGAGCCATGGATCGTGGCACCTCCACGGGCACATCCACAGCAGCGGCGGCGCGTACAACGAGTTCAACCGCAAGCAGGGCCTTCTGCGCTACGACGTCGGTTGCGACGCCAACGGGCACTCCCCGGTGAGCCTCGACGAGCTGGGGGAATGGTTCGCCGGGGTCGACGAGCCGTGCGGCCGGGTGAAATGGCCCTGGTGGGTCAACGAGACCGGCGACAGGCAGGTCGAGCGCGAGCTGGCGGAGTACCAGGGGGAAGAGGTGATTCGATGACGGTCTATGTGACGGGCGACGTGCACGGTGGGCTCGACATGCAAAAGCTCCGCGACTGGGAGCTTGGCGACAGTCTTGCCAGCGACGACTATCTCATCGTTGCCGGCGACTTTGGCTTTCCGTGGGGCTTTTCTGCCGAGGAATGCGCCGACATCGCTTGGCTGGAATCGCGCCCCTACACGGTACTGTTCGTCGACGGCAACCACGAGCGCTTCGATCACTGGGAGGAGCGCCCCATGGAGCCGTGGCATGGCGGGCTGACGCAACGCCTGTCGGACACCTCATCCATCCGGCGCCTGACGCGCGGGGAGGTCTTCGAGCTCGACGGCTCGACGGTCTTCACCATGGGCGGTGCCACGAGCGTGGACAGAGAATACCGCGTGCCGTATTCCAGCTGGTGGCCTCAGGAGCTCCCGGACGAGCGCGATTTCGATACCGCGCGGACAAAGCTCGACGAGGTCGGCTGGAAGGTCGACTGCGTCATCACCCATACCTGCGCCACGCGCATGCTCTCGCCGACGCTCTACCCGGACCCAGGCTGGGAACGCCCTGATGTGGACCGGCCGACCGGATTCCTCGACGAGCTCGAGGACCGCCTGGACTACAAACACTGGTATTACGGCCACTTCCACCGAGACGGCAACCCGGACGAACAGCACACGGTGCTGTATGACCGGATCGTGGGGCTCGGGGACAAACTCCTGCCATGGGGTGCGTACTGATGGCTGTCTATGTGACGGGAGACGTGCACGGCAGGGCCGAGTACGGGGCCAGCAGGTTCGCCTTCAGGTCTTGGCCGCTGGGCCGGACCCTGACGCGCGATGACGCGGTGATCGTGGCCGGCGACTTCGGCTTTGTCTGGGATGGGTCCAACGCCGAGAAATACTGGCTCGACTGGTTCGAATCGAAGCCGTGGACCACGTGTTTCGTAGACGGCAACCATGAGAACCACCACGCCCTGGCTGAGCTGCCGGTGCGGGAGTGGAGCGGCGGGCTCGTCCATGAGGCGCGACCGCACGTGCTGCACCTGATGCGCGGAGAGGTGTTCGACATCGCGGGAACCACGGTTCTTACCATGGGCGGTGCCGCGAGCAACGACAGGCAGTATCGCAAGGAGGGGAGGAGCTGGTGGCCCGAGGAGATGCCGAGCGAGGGGGAGATGGACCACTGCCGCGCCTCGCTCGACCGCGTGGGCTGGAAGGTCGGCTACGCTGTGACTCACGAGGCCCCTGCCGCCCTTGCTGAGGGGCTGTGCCGGGAGCGCGGACGCGAGTATCGGGGCGACCGGCTGCAGCGATTCCTTGCCGAGCTCGACGGGCGACTCGGCTACCGAGCCTGGTTCTTCGGCCACTACCACGACGACGAGTGGCGCGACGACAGGCATCGCCTTATCTACCGAGACATCGTGCCGATCGAAGATGCTGCGCCCGGTTCTAGGAACTTTCTAGAAGCGCTCTAGAAAGTTCCTAGAAATCAGCCGCCTGATAGGAGAAGCGCGGGGCTACTCGCCCTTCATCTGGGTCATGACCTCGATCTTGGCCTCGGCCACGGCCGCACGCTGCTCGGAGGCGGCAAGGCAGTCCTTGAGGGCGGCGACCTCGGCCATCAGGTCGCGCTGGGCCAGGAGTGCGTCGTTCAACTCGGCTTGGGCTTTCAGCGCGGCATCACGCTCGCCGCGCAGCCGCTCGATCTCATCGGACATGGCCTCAGCCTCGGCATGGAGCTGGACGACCTGCCTGCCGAGCTCCCTGGCATCGGCGAGGTATCTGACGCTCGCGGCATGGAGCTCATTGTTCTCGAGCTCGATGCTCGCGGTGTCGAGCTCGAACTTCTCCTCGATAAAGGCGACCCTCTCATTGCAGTCGGCCTCAAGTCTTTCGTTCCGGTCTCTCGCCTCGCCGAGCTTGCGGTTGAATTCGTCGAGCTGGGCCCTGAGCAGCGCGTTCTCGGTCCTGAGGTCGGCCGTCTCGAGCAGTAGCTTCTCCCGCCACGTCTCCTCGGTCCGCTCGGCGGCCTCCTCGTGGACGGACTCCACGCCGTAGATTTCCCTGATTTTTCTCTCGTCTGCCATTGCGGCACTCCAATCAACAACGGCATGGCTCCGCCATGCCAAACGGCTGGGAACAATGCGCGGCCGCTGTTGATTTGTAGTCATCCTGCGATCGGTGAGTTCTAAAAAGGCGTCTCAGGTCATGCGTTCACGCAGGGTTTCAGTTGGAGAAATACCGCACTCTTTTATAGTAGCGCCGCCGCACTCGAGCTTATTAGACAGATCGCGAAACGATGGACGGGCTCATTTCCTGACGCCCACCAATCCGCGTTCACGGAGGATGCGATACAGGGTCGATTTGGAGATGCCTGTGGCGGCGCAGATGTCGGGGATGGGCGTCTCCCGCGCAAGGTAGAGTTTCACGGCGGCATCCGCCTTGACGTCCGCGATGCGCGGGCGGCCACCGACGTTGCCACCATGGTTCCGTTTTACAGCGATGCCCTCGGCCTGGCGCTGCTTAATCAGATCGCGCTCAAGCTCGGCTGTGCAGGCGTGGGTACCCAGCACGAAACGGCCGAAGGCGGTATCGAGGTCGACCGGCTGTTTCAAAGAGGTTAGCTTCACGCCGAGATTTCGGAACATAAGGTCGTAGTTCAGCAATTGCCTGGTCGATCTGGTTAGGCGCTCCCAGGACTCGACTACCACTTCATCGCCGGCCTTCATCTTCTTGAACAGACGCTTCTGCTGAGTTCGGTCACCGTCCTTGGCACCCGTGACCTTGTCTTTGTAGATATGGCCATAGGGCACACCGGCGTTGACCAACGCCTCGATTTGCCTGTCTAGCTTCTGATCCTTCGTGCTCACGCGAGCGTATCCGTATCTGGTCATTTTCAGCCTCCTGCCTTGTCTTTTGATTTTCTCATGGGAATGCAAGGGGAGGTTTTGGCACTGGGTTTTGGCACTCGCCGTCCACGGCATCGAGGGTTCGGCTTTCGGGTGCCGCGCGGCATACGTTTTGGGACTGTGGCCATCTGGTTATTAAGTTCGACAGCCGCTGGTTCAGCTAGAATTGACGAGACGACGCATTCCGTGCGCGGGCGGCCGACAATTCGATTGGAGGCTTCCCTATGCTAAAGATCCTTGATGCGCTGGCCGCCCTTGCGACGGTCGGCACGTTCGTCATTGCGTTTTTCGATTCGTATGATGTCCGAATTAAGGTCCGTAGGCGTACGCGCGGTGCGGACGGTGGACGGCATTTGCGCCGCGACAGGCGCAAATAAGAATGCCCGGGGTGGAGCCCGGGCATTTAACAAAAGTTGAAAACTAGGCCGCCCGCGCTCCTTGTTACTTACACGGGATGCGTCGTCTTCTACGGTGATTTTACCCTCTTTAGTCAGATAAAACTACCGTATGTTTTGGTTTTCATGCGAGTTCATCCATCGTTCATGCGATGTGAATCGCAGCGACAGTGCGATGCCGCCTGAAGGCAATCATTATTCCCAGTGGCCGGCCACGTCGACGACCCAGTGTTTGCCGGTCGCCTGCTGCTCGTAATGTCCCTGGTCCTCGCTTGTGGTATATGAGTCGTCGGTGTAGCCATCATGGTTCTGACCTTGAGCATACATCGCGTCGCTATGGGCATAGAATCCGTTCTTCGAGTCGAAGGCCGCGCCGCAGGCGTTGCAGATGAAGCGGCCGTGGCGCACGTACACGACGTTCGGGACCCAGACCTGGCCGTAGTCGGTCTCCCAGTGCCCCTGCTCGGGTACCCACTTCTTCTGGGGTTGCGCAGGGGAGGGCCCGGACGACGAGGAGCCGCCTGACGCCTGCGATGCCGTGCCGCCCTTCGAGTCGTTCTTCTTGGAATCGGCCTTGCCGCCGGAATCGTCGGCCTTGCCCTCATCGGTCTTGCCCGGGTCCTTCTTGTCGCCCTCGTCGGTCTCGGTGGTCTCGGCCTTGACTGCGGAACCCTCATCGTCGGCGGCATGCTCGTCTGCCGTCGCATTCTTCTCCATCTCGGCTGATCCGGCGGCCTCGACCGCCGACCCGGCGACCCGCGCCGACACGCAGCCGCAACCGGAAAGTGGCATGGCCGCCGCGATCGCGAGTGCCGCGGTAGCCGCGAGGAGCGTCTTTTTCATGGCCGTTTCCCTTCTCTAGTTTTGAGTTTTGAAAAATTGAAGATGAACAATAACAGAGGTGTACCAGCTTGATTCTGGCGGTATGCGGCCTAGCGTCCCGCAAAACACCGGAAAGCACGGCGTGGAGTATGTGACGAAGTGTATCGAATCGATTCTAGGCCGACTCGTAGCCCGTCGCGTAGTTCATGATCGTCCTCGCCGTGACCTTGCTGACCTTCGTCGCGTCGCCGCCGTTCAGGTAGGCGTAGACGTTGCCCATGTTCAGCTTGAGGTCCTTGCAGAGGCGGTAGACGGTCAGCTCCGATGATTCCAGCGCCGTGACCGTCTTGTCGCGCATGAGCAGGCTGACCCGGCGGTCGTTTTTCGCCGCGTCCTTCTTCGCCCTGAACGCGAGCCACACCTTCCTGTAGCGCGACGGCGTCTCGTCCAGCTGCAACCATTCCTCGACCGTCCCCGGAAACCCGCTCAGCTCGTCCGCAACCTGCGCATATCCCTCTTCCATCCACATCCCGGCCGCGAGCGATGCGAGATATCCGGCCTTGCCCTGGACGGCGGCAAAGGTCATGAGGGCTTCGGCCGCGGCGGGTTGGCTCCCGGCCGCGGCGCGGCATAGCCGTTTAAGGCTGTCAGTGTCGAGGCCCGTGAGCTCTCGGCAATACGAGCTCAGAAAACCCTTGAACGTCAGATTCATACTGCTTGCACCTCGCTTTGAACCGTTCGTATGATGGGGCGACCATCTCGCTTGGCATATGTCTGGCCTCCACTACTATTATCCGTCATGAATAATAGTACACACGAGAAGGCCGAGATGATCCTCAGGTCGGCATGGCCTCGCTTATGCAACAGTGGGCCGGCTTTATCGCGGGTATGTTAGTGATATAGCTAACATACCCGCGATCAAACAGGACTCCGGGGCAGGGCACCCGCCTTCTTGATGGGCCCTTACCGATGGCCCTGCCGCAAACGGGTATAATAGTGTTAGATATATTACTAACATAATTAGGAGGCGATGGGCGTGGGCAGGTGCGAACCGAGGACAAACGAGAACGACCCGGGGCTGATCACCCTGCCGGAGGGCATCGACGAGCTGAGCGACGCCATCGAGCGGGAGTTCGACGTGACGACCAAACAGGTGTGCCGCGCGCTCCAGTGCACGCGTCCGTTCGTCCTGGCCCATTGCAAGCACATCCGGCACATCTTCGTCTCGGGCGACTGGTCCGACAGGGTCGGGCTCGGCCCGGGCGGCGGCTTCATCTGGTCCAGAAACGAACTGCGGGATCTGGCGCTGAGCGGGACAGTCGAGCGGCGCACCCGCGTCGTCGGCGCGGCGGATATGTTGGCCGGCAACCGGGAGGCGATGGATTGGTTCGAAGCCGCGGCCGCCGAGGCAGCCGAGTTGGCCAGCGACCCGAGCAGGCCGCGAGCGGATGAAGTCAAATACCGCGAGATGTCGCGCGAGATTTTCGAAAGAGTATATTTGCCCGACGAGTGGAAGCCGGCGTACAGCGCGGCGAGGCGCACGAGATCACAGCTGCATTGGGTCAATCTCGGAGAGCATCCGCGGTCATTCGATGAACTGGGGGTCGTGTGGAGGACGACCGCGGATCGCAAAGGGTATGGCGATACCGATGAGGAATGGTCGAGGGCGTATCGACGCAATGGCGCGGTGCGACTCACCATCACCCTGCCCGACGGCGCGACCAAGGTCATGTATGCGCCAGACCCGACACCGCGGGCGTGGTTCGACGACTTCCTGGCGACAACTCTCCCCGTCGAGTTCCTGCCGCAGGACTACATCAGGGACGTCTTATTGGGGGACGACCACATGGAACCCCGGGAGATCAAGCTGTACGGCTGATCCATCCGTCAACAACATGTCAAAGCCCCAAAACCCAACAGGATCGCGAACGAGGGGATGAATTGACCGCCCGGGTATTTGCGCCCGGGCGGTCAATTTTATCAACCATGGGTGCGATTCTGTGAGGCCATTTTTCTGGCATCCGACGTTTGCTCCGGTCTCAACGCACCCATCGACCGTTCAGCAAGCTTTGCGAACGCGACCACGCGCGCATTTGTCGAACAATCAAATGTCTGACGGAGCTGTCAGACATTCACGCACGAACAGGCGAGCTTCGCGAGCGATTGTAGGCAACTAGTAGCCCCAGCTGCGTCTTTGACGCAAGTTCAACGTCTGACATCTTGAATGTCTGACGTTGAACGAAGCTGGCGTGCAAAATG
>CABUVC010000081.1 GCA_902494855.1 uncultured Collinsella sp. | reverse complement strand
GGGATGGGGCCGGATCGCTCCAACAGCCGCGATAGATTAACTCGAGGGCAAGAGAGCAGCCGGTCGTGTCAATTCCGGTCTAACAGAGCCTTTTGTTTTGCCGATTGACGCGCATCCAACGCCCAGGTCATGGCGGTGGAATTTATGGCATGTCCTAGTTTTACGGCATGCCCCAAACATCCACTTAGAACCCAAAGGCGGAAAGGATAAGGCCCCAGCCAGCGCCGATGACGTACATCATGATCAGGAACACGACATTTTCGCGGGCGCTGCGGTTGGTGCGGAACAGCACCAGATAACCCACGCCGGCGGAAATGAGCGTGCCGGCGAGCATCGGCGCCAGTTGCAGCGCGCCTTCCAGATACAGCTGTGTAATGACCACGCTCGCCGAGCAATTGGGAATCAGCCCGACAAGCGCCGAACCCAGGACAGCGAGTATCTCGTTGCCGCGCAGGAACTGCTCGATCGCGGACTCGCCGAACGTCTCGAGCACGGCGACCAGAATCAGCGTCACCAGAAAAATGAATACCGAGACCTGCACGGTGTGCGAGATCGCGCTGCGGATGATCGACAGGACAGGCGTCCCTTCGTGGGAGTGGGAGTGACCGTGACCATCATGGTGTTCATGTTCGCCCTCATGACCGTGATCGTGGCCATGTCCGTGTTCGTGCTCGTCCTCGTCTTCATCGCAACCGCAATGGTCGCGCTCGCACAACTCGTGGATGTGGTCGGCGCTCACGCCCGCCTCGGCCACCTCGTCGATGATGTCACCGCCAGTGTGGTCGTCGTGCGCGCAATTCACGTGGGCCGGGTTGGCCGCGGTTCCCAGCACGGTACGACGAATCGCCGCATGCGCGCGGGCGTTGCGACGCAGACCGCGAATGGCGGCATCTACGATAAAGCCCGTGACCAGTGCGATAAGCGCTTTCGAAGCCAAAAGCATCGCCATAGTCTGCACGGGAACCTGCTCGGCAAGTAGCAGCGGCAGCATCTCGTCGGAGGTCGAAAGGAACACCGCCACCAACGTGCCCAAGGTCACGACACGGCCGGCGTACAGCGTTGCTGCCATGGCCGAAAATCCGCACTGCGGCACAATGCCCAGCAGCGAGCCAACCACGGGACCCGCAGCGCCGGCGCGCTTGATAGCGCCGTTGACGCGGTCGCCCGCAACGTGCTCAAGTGTCTCGAGAGCAAGATACGTCACCAACAAAAACGGCACCAGCGACAGCGTGTCCTTGCCGGCGTCGAGCAGAATATCAATCAGTAAATCCATGACGGATGGAACCTTTCGTGTCTTTCGGCAGCATTGTAAAAGTCCTAGCGGTCAACTAGGGTATTGTAGTTGTCCCGGGCGCGGTGCCAATAGTTGCCCATGGTAAACTATCATCTCGCCACAACTCAGTAACCCCGAGCCGCGCGACGCGGCCCGTCCAAGGAGCAGCCTATGAACGTTTCGCAAGCACTTGAATACGAGCGCCAGCCGTTTATTCCCATGTTTATCTATGGCGACCACGGTGCCATGGAGTCCGAACGCCAGAAGGGCGAAGAGGCCCTCAAGGTGCTCGAGACCGAGTATTTTACTGCCGAGGACGACCCCGGCTTCGACTTTGCCACCGTGCGCGACCTGGCCGACCGCAACCGCGACCTTTGCGACCAGATTGGGGAGGCACGCCTGCGCAATGTGACGCCCGCGACGCTCTCGCGCGGCCTGTCCGACGCCGACACCTGCGCCGCCATCGGCAAAATGCAAAAGCGCACCGCCGCGTCCGTTATGCGCGAGATCCGCGGTGACCGCGACGCGCTCGGCGTGGCCTACGCCCGCAAGCCCATCCAGGGCACCGTGCTCGGTGTCGACATCGAGACCACCGGCCGTGCACCCGAACGCGGTTATATCATCAACGTCGGCTGGGAGATCATGGAACTCACCAGCGACGCCATCCCGCACGACGCCGAGGCGCACTACTGTGGCCTGCCCGACATCTACCGCGGCGAGGATGTACCGCTGTCGAATATCCACCACATCACCTGGAACGACATCGACGGCAAAAAGCCGTTCCGCGAGAACAAGGAACTGCAGAAGCAGCTGCTCAAGCTCATGAAGAAGTACCCGTACATGGCACACAACGCCGCGTTTGAGGACAGCTGGTTCAAGATCCACCTGGACGGCTACGCCGAGGCACGCCGCGCGGGTAAGATCATCGTCATCGACTCGCGCCAGATCTGCCGCAGCCTGGACGCCGACGTGCGCTCGCTCCCCCGCGAGTCCGCCCCCGCCGCGCTCGAGAACTGGGCACGCCGTCGCGGCACCCTCGCGCCCGACGCCAACGAGCAGCATCTGGGTCTGGACGACACCGACCTCATGCTCCGCACGGTACAGGCCGAGTTCAACCTCAAGAACCTGTTTGCGAAATAACCGATCCATCTGCGGGAGCGCCTGCCAGGCACAGTGCAATCCGTCTGGACGCACCGGCACGTAGTAAACTAGGGCGCAGTCTTATGGCTGCACCCTAGTTTTAATCAAAACGAGCAAATACGCATGCTTCACATAGTCGGCAGGTTGGCCCACCTACTTTTTTCGAGTTGTTCGGCCAGCTGAACCACTAGTCGAGGCCCCTTGAACCGCAATCGAGCGCTATAGTCGCCCCAATTTCGCAACCAAGCCCTATAAATCTACCTGAATCAATTCGAATAGGACGTTGCGATCGCACCATTCGTATAGGATAAGGCCGAATAACTCAAATTATGTTGGTGAGGCATCTGAGCGGTCGGCAAAAACGCTTAGAAGCTACGAATCCGCAACTAAAGTTCACCAAAATGGGGCGGCCGACAGAAACCTCCCCAGCCGAAGCTGCCCCCCCTCAATACGACAGCTCAAAACCCACCGTTCGCAGAAGATAAGCCGCGCCCCAATACCGTTGCCCGAAGTTTCGGGCGTATATGGCGTCCGCTATGCCATCATGCGCGTATGGGAATCGTTCTGTCACATACCACGGCACGCGCTGTATACCAAACAGTCAACTCGCTCGCAAGCTACGCGACCGATCCCATACCCATGGAAAAGATCAAGGTGTCTGCGCCGACCACGTCCGACCTGGAAGCGGCGCGAGCATGGCTCAACAGAAAGAATGTCGATTCTGAAAGCATCCATGTGCTGACGTTTTCCAATAATGCCAAAAGGCACCGCAAGGGCTGCATCTGCCACTGCACGCGCTATACGTTTGATGCAGAAAGCTACCTAGAACTCGAGCCGAACGTCCACATCGTCGATATCAAGCTGTGCGCGTTAGAAGCAGCAGCCGACCTCAACCTTTCGGAGCTCGTTGAGTATTACTTTGAAATCTGCGGCTCCTACGCGCTTGGAACGTCCGACGAAACTCAATATCGCGAGCGCCCAGCCCTAACCAGCGTTGAAGAGCTCAGAGCCTTCTTTTCAGAGGCATCGGGGTATCGTGGATCTAATAAAGCACTTAAGGCACTTTCTTATGTACGCGAAGGCTGTCGCTCCCCACTCGAAACGGCGTTTGTCATGATGCTGACAATGCCCAAGTCAATGGGTGGCTTAGCCATACGCGCTATCAAAACGGACTATCCGATCCCAGTCCCCAAAAGATACGCCGCCCTAACGCGACGGACGGTTTTCTACCTCGACGCGCTGCTCGAAAATTCGATGACCGATATCGAATACAACGGCTTTTACCACGACGAGCCCGAACAGCAATCAATTGACGAGGAACGCCGAAACACGCTGCGAAACATGGGATATGCCGTTATCACAGTTAGTCGTCATTCGTTTTTCAAGCAGTCCGCTTTTAGACGGGTCATGGAAGCGATTCGCATTCGCGAGAAGATATGGCCCGGTCGACTCCCGGATAACTTCGCCATCCTGCAAGAAACTCTTCGTCAATTTGTCTTGCGGCGCTACTTCGAATACGGTCGCCGCGTCCTGGAGACACTCAAAGAAGAAGAGGCCACCAAGCGCGAAATTGCAAGCCAATATCCGCAAGCTGATGACCCGAGCATCAACGATGTGCCAGAACCCGACGACATGCAACACGTCGGGGCCCTTGCTGAGGAAATCAATGGGCCTTGGGAAAGCGACATGTTCGCAAAAATCGATGAAAACCGCACGGAAGACGACACGATTATTGATCTAATTGAGAATTCGCTCTTCTAAAGGCGATTTCTGCGGATGTCCACCTACATTTTTCGACTTATTCGGCCACCGATGTGCCAGATTGGCTGCAGCAATGCTCAATATAACTTTAGATAAAACTGATTCTGCAGGAACTCCCGTAGAGGAAGAACTGATTCTCGCGGTATTTAACACGATAAAGTACAAATATGAACAGTTCTAATGCTTCTCAAGGTGGCTTTCTTAGCATGCTGGCCGAACATCTCGAAATATGTTGGCGAGCATTGCGTCGATGTCTCCCAACCCGCAGAAAATCGCCGAGGCGGCAAGCAGTCATCGAAGTTAACGTAAATTGTATTGACATATGAACATGCGCTCATATAATCGGAAGTAATTTATATGAGCGCATGTTCATATGAAAGGATATTGCAATGAGCAGCCACGCTGATGAAACAAAGACTGGCATCGAGGCCACCGAGCCGATCGTCCCCACCACCTGCTCGCCCGAGGACCTTCCCGACGAGGAGCTGTTGTACGACCTGGCCGACCTGTTCAAGGTCTTCAGCGACACCACACGCATCAAGATTCTCTATGCCCTCATGGGCCGCGAGCTCTGCGTGGCCGACATCGCCGAGGCGACCGCAACCTCGCAGTCGGCAGTATCGCACCAGCTGCGCACGCTTAAGCAGTCGCACCTGGTCAAGTTCCGCCGCGACGGCCGCAACATTCTCTACTCGCTCGCCGACGATCACGTCTACACCATGCTTAACCAGGGCATGAGCCATATCTGCGAATAGCAATCACCCACGGTATCAGCGCGGCCGGCACCCAGACCGCTAACACAGGGAAAGGAACCCACCATGAAAAAGCAGTTTAAGCTCGACGAGATCGATTGCGCCAACTGCGCGCGCGAGCTTCAGGACGAACTTGCCAAGCTCGAGGGCGTCAAGTCCGTTTCGGTCAACTTTATGACCCAGAAGCTGACGCTCGAGGCCGACGACGCCGAGTTCGACGAGGTCCTGGACCGCGTCGTTGAGTTCACCGCCGACGCCGAGCCGGACTGCGAAATCATTCTCTAACCCGCGCATACGTTGACCTGTAAGGCCGCGCTTGCCGCGGCCTTTGCTCGCGAAATTATATGAGCAAGTGTTCATACACTCAAATGGGAGGTTTGAATCATGGCAGCCGCCGATCCCAAAAAGAAAAAGAAGAAGCGCAAGAAGAAAGAGTCCCTTGAGCACAAGCGCAACCGCATCCTGGTAGCACTGGGCATTTTTGCCGTTGTTTATGCCCTCGACGAGCTCGGCGCCCTCACTATCGCATTTGGGGAGCCTGGCAACATCTACGCCAGCTTCGCGCTGTTCCTCGTGCCGTTTTTGATTGCCGGATACGACGTACTGCAAAAGGCATTCAATAACATCCGCCGCGGCAAGGCCTTCGACGAGAGTTTCCTCATGGCCGTCGCGACCATCGGCGCGTTTGCCATGGTGCTCTTCCCCGATACCGACCCGCACATGGCCGAAGGCGCCGCCGTCATGCTGTTCTACCAGGTCGGCGAGCTGTTCCAGGCATACGCTGTGGGCAAGAGCCGCAAGTCGATCAGTGCCATGATGGACATCGCGCCCGACTACGCTAACGTCGAGCAGCCCGACGGCACGCTCGAGCAAGTCTTCCCCGATGACATCGCCGTCGGCACCGTCATCGTCGTCAAGCCTGGCGAGCGCGTGCCCATCGACGGCATCATCGTCGAAGGCGAGACACAGCTCGATACCGCCGCCCTTACTGGCGAGTCAGTCCCCCGTCCGGCCAAAACCGGAGACGATATCATCAGCGGTTGCATCAACATGACGGGCCTCATCCACGTGCGCACCACCAAGCCCTTTGGCGAGTCCACCGTCGCGCGCGTCCTGGAACTCGTGGAGAATGCCAGCGAAAAGAAGGCGCGCACCGAGAACTTCATCACGCGCTTCGCCCGCGTCTACACGCCCGCCGTCACCGGCGCGGCCGCGGTACTCGCGCTCGGCGGCGGTTTGGTCACCGGTGCCTGGTCCGACTGGATCCTGCGCGGCCTGACCTTCCTGGTCGTCAGCTGCCCGTGTGCGCTCGTGATCAGCGTGCCGCTCAGTTTCTTTGGCGGCATCGGCGGCGCGTCCAAGCTGGGCGTTCTCATCAAGGGTTCCAACTACCTCGAGACGCTCGCCGATGTGGACACCGTCGTCTTTGACAAGACGGGCACCCTCACCAACGGCACGTTCTCGGTCGTCGCGGTGCACCCCGAGGCAGGCTATACCGAGCAGTCGCTACTCGAGGTCGCAGCCCTCGCCGAGTCGTTCTCCGACCATCCCATCGCGCAGTCGGTGCGCACCGCCTTCCAGGGCGAGCTCGATCCCAAGCGCGTAAGCGACTCCGCCAACAACGCGGGCCATGGCGTGACGGCGACTATCGACAGCAAACATGTCGTCGTCGGCAACGCCAAGATGCTTGCTGCGGCCGGTATCGACGCTCCCAATTGCGAGGTCGTCGGTACGATCCTCCACGTGCTCGTCGACGGCACCTATGCCGGCCACATCGTAATTGCCGACACCATCAAGGTCGATGCGGAGCAAACGATTCGCGACCTGCACGCCGCCGGCGTCAAGCGCACCGTCATGCTCACGGGCGACCGCGAGGAGGTTGCAGCGCCTGTGGCCAAGCAGCTCGGCCTCGACGAGTTCCACGCGCAGCTGCTGCCGGGCGACAAGGTCGAGCGTGTTGAAGCGCTGCTCGCGGCCGAAAGTGGCAAGGGCAAGCTCGCCTTTGTCGGCGACGGCATCAACGATGCGCCCGTGCTCACCCGCGCAGACGTTGGTATTGCCATGGGCGCTATGGGTTCCGACGCCGCGATTGAGGCCGCCGACGTCGTGCTCATGGATGACAAGCCGTCCAACATCGCCCATGCCATCCGTGTGGCGCGCAAGACCATGTCAATTGTTTGGCAGAACATCATCTTTGCGCTGGGCATTAAGCTGCTGATCCTTGTGCTGGCAGCGCTGGGCATCGCCAATATGTGGCTTGCCGTCTTTGGCGACGTGGGCGTGGCGATCATCGCCATCCTGAACGCCATGCGCGCGATGGGTGTCAAGAACCTGTAGCGCTCGTGGTCCCTCCGGCCGGGGCCGGGCTTGGTTTTGAAAACGTCCTCGCGC
>CABUVC010000080.1 GCA_902494855.1 uncultured Collinsella sp. | reverse complement strand
GGGTTTCCTGACGCGCACGACGATCGATGCCTTTGTCGAGTACGCCAAGTTCTGCTTTGCCGAGTTCACCGAGGTCAAGCACTGGTTCACGTTTAACGAGATTCCCGCGACCGCCGAGGGCAGCTTTATCGTCGGCAACTGGCCACACGGCGAGAAGTATCGCCTGGACAAGGCCTTCCAGCTTATGCACAACATGATGGTGGCCCACGCCAAGGCCGTCGTCGCCTTCCATGAGGGCGGCTTTGAGGGCGAGATCGGCATTGTCCAGAACCTGGAGCCCAAGTATCCCCTCGACCCCAACAATGCCGCCGACTGCGAGGCAGCTCGCATGGCCGACGTCATCAACAACCGCTGGGTACTCGACGCCACCTTCCGCGGCCACTATGCAGCCGACACCATGGAGGCCGCGACCAAGCTGGCCCATATCGCCGGCGGCGAGCTCGACGTCCGCGACGAGGACATCGCCGCGCTGACCGCCGCGCTCCCCTACAACGATTGCCTGGGCGTCAACACCTACAAGTGCCAGTTCCTGCGTGCCGCCGAGGGCGAAAACGACATCAACCACAATGGCACCGGCGACAAGGGCTCCTCGCGCTGGTTCCTCAAGGGCGTGGGCGAGTCATGCGTGCGCGAAGGCGTTCCCACCACCGATTGGGACTGGATCATCTATCCCGAGGGCCTGTACGACCTGCTGCTGCGTATTAAGAACGATTACCCCAACTACAAGAAGATCTACATCACCGAGAACGGCATGGGCTATAAGGACGACTTCGAGGACGGCTTTATCGACGACGCCCCTCGTATCGATTACATGCGCCAGCATCTCGCATGGATCCTCAAGGCAATCGACGGCGGCGTGAACGTCGACGGCTACTTTGTGTGGTCGCTGCAGGACCAGTTCTCCTGGACCAACGGCTATAACAAACGTTACGGCCTGTTCTACATCGACTTTGAGACCCAGAAGCGCTACCCCAAGGCGAGCGCGTACTGGTACAAGAACGTCGCGGAGACCGGCCTGCTCATGGCCTAATTCAAGCCGCATACCCCCTGTCGGCCGCATGCGAATCCCTCCACGGGTTCGCATGCGGCTTTTTTGTTTTGGCTCGACCCGAGCAGGCCGTTTGTCTCGATTTGTAACATCTAGCAGGGATTTTCGGCCCCAATTGTTACAGATTGAGATGAACGGGGGCACCCGGTTCGAAATATCTAGATCTGTAACATCTGACTCGCTTTTGGCCGCCTAGATGTTACAGGTTGAGACGATTCGACGGCACCGGCAGCATGGACACATCGTGGTACAATTGTGTCCCAACGCAAAGGAGGTACCTATGTCAGTTTGTGTGCCCGTCCGAGATATGAAGGACACTGCTGCATTCACCACGCTTGTTGAGTCTGAGCGCGACGTCACCGTAACTAAGAACGGCTACGAGGCCATGCACTGCATCAGCAGCGACCAGTATCGCCTCATGCAAGAAGAAATCGCCAAGGCAAAACTGCTGTCTCGCATGATGTTGGCAGAAGACGAAATATCGCAAGGCGACTACAGCGACTACGAATCCTTCGCGGCTTCAATACGAGACAAATATGACCTATAACGTCGTAATCCTCAAAAGTGCGCGATATGAGTACGAGAGTATTGTCGGATACCTTGCTCAAATCCTCAAGAATCCGCGTGCAGCAGGCAATTTTGTCGCTGAGTTTGAATACCAGCTTGACCTGCTTCGCGAGCAGCCGCTTTTACGTCCCCTCTCGCACATGCAAGAGCTGGCGGCACGTAATTACCGATCGTTTCCCGTCAACAACTACGTGTGTCTATACAAGTTTGAGCACGAAACAATCTATATCGCCCACATCTTTCATCAGTCACAGGACTACGCCCGCCTGGTCTAGCCCACAAACTGAATATTTGTTTTGAATCAATGCGTTGAGAAGGCGCACCTTGATCAAAAACTCTTTGATGCATGCGCCACGAGCAAATCGAGTTCTATCTTCGTGGGATTTGGCAAGGGCGAGCCAATGTCCCGTTCGGACCCAAAGGAAGCAGAGTCATTTGCATCGTCGGCCTAGCGGAGATGACCTTTGGGTCACATAGATGGAAGGCAGTTTGTCGGTGACTCGGATAGCGCCAATGCGATCTCACGACGGTTGCGCTCATTGTCTCAATTAGATACTCAACGAAATACGGCCCCGCAGCTCAATAAGCTGCGAGGCCGTACTACGCACCGACGGATCAACGACGAAGTGCATCCGCTATTTGGCCAGCTCCTGAACGATCCAGTCAATTGCACCTTCGGGATCGTTGGTAAGGTCGATATACTGCTTGCCCCTTGTGGTGAGCAGTTTAATTCCAAGGCGATCGGTATCGGCCTTCATAGCGTCATAGTACATGCGTGCCTGGGGCGCCAGAACAATCACGTTGTACTGATCCATTGTCTCATAGTGGCTTCCGTACGCGCCGGACTGAGAAACCAGATCAATACCCTTAGCAGCGGCACCTTCGCGAAGAGCATTTGCCAAGAGAGTTGAAGTGCCGGCACCCTGGCAAAGCACAAGCACGCGGATCTGCTCCGCCTTGCTCTTTACCGCCTCCAGAGCTTTTGCGGCATTTTCTTGTGCGGCAATAGCATCTGCATCCGAGGTTCCTGCAGCTTCCTTTGCAGACTCCTCCAAACAAAGCTGATGGTCATACGCCTTGCAGAACGGATAGTAAATCACAAAGTCAACGACCAACAGCACTGCCATCAATACGAGAGAACGTAGATCGAGACCCGTGGTGAGAAATGCACCGATTGGGCCGGGAAGCGCCCACGGCATGGTATACATGGGGGCGTTCATTCCAATTACGTCAATGAAAAACTTACCGATTATGGCGTTGACCATAGGAGCCGCTAGGAAGGGCACGAACATATAGGGATTGAGAACAATCGGCATACCGAAGATAACGGGCTCGTTAACTCCAAAAATCACCGGGATAATCGATGCCTTGCCCATGGCTTTAAGCTGCTTGGAACGCATAAACATGATCAGGATAATAGGAACGATGAACGTGCAGCCAGAACCGCCCAGACCGCCGATGAAGCTTGTAAAGTCCTGCGTGAGAGCAATTGACGGGTGTCCACCTGCTTGGAAAACCTCAAGATTGGTAACGGTATTGCCGTAGAGCGCAGCATTGATCGGGCTCATGACAACCGAAGCACCGTGAATACCCATAAATTGGAAAAGTGCGACCGCGCCTTCGATAAGCGCCATGCCAGGATAGGTGTCGACCGCGGAGAACAGCGGCGAGATTAGAGCAGATACCAAATTGGCGAACGGCACAGCAAGCAGCGTACGGCTCGCGAGATCGATAACGGCGCACGCAAGGATTGAAAACCCAAACGCAAAGATATCGCGAAAACTCTGCGCAATAGCGCCAGGGACCTCTTTGGGGAGCTTGATCGTCACATTATGGCTAATGCACACCTTATAGATATTAACGGTCAAGAATGCGGATACGAACGCAGCGAGAAAACCCTTGGTTCCCATATAGCCGGTTTCAAAAACAGATGTATCTGCTCCGCCAATCGAGACAACATCGTTCGTCACCGATAGCAAGAACATGCCGCACATGGCGCAAACCATGCACGAGGTGGGGTTAAGAGATTTGCCCGAAGGCATGCGGCGGTTCATCGACATGGCAAGTGAGCTCGCCGTGGTGCCGGCCACCATAATGCCAAGAAGCCCCATGGTATATGCATAGATTTTATTAAAGAAATCCAGCACCTCAGACGGAAGCGCGATGCCTACATAGGCAGGGAGCGTCGAAAGAAGAAGGAACAGGCTCGAGAACAGCACAATTGGCATATTCGAGAGAAAGCCATCCTTAATCGCCACCAGATAAATGTTCTTTGAGATTTTGTCGAAGAGAGCCTGGTGTTTTTCAAGGAATTTGACGATAGCGTCCATAACGCATCCTTTCATGATTGCCGGGCACACAACGATTTATTCGGATTCAACCGTCGTCATCCCAGTTTGTATCCGCTTATGTAAGTGAATACGTTCTCGTGCGAAATGTAATATCATTTGCGCGATTTGTCATAACCAATTCTTTTTCCGCTTTGTCGACATGTCAAGAATTTAAATCTTTATTCGGTGAACGGCAGTTGCTTAATTTTAGATTTGTCCAGCTAATAGCTATTTTTTTGGAGCAGTACAATAAGTTTGTAACCGTTTACCGATTGGATATAACATATTAAATATATTGTTGTAACAATATTAGGGACAATGTCACAAGCCTGTCACTCTAGTCAAAGGAAGTAATAATGCCCAAACGATTGCTGAACATGTCCGCATCCGATTTTGCCGCCACGTCACCCATGGATCTAAAGCAGGCAATTCTGGCTTCCGAGGGACGTACCATCATGGCAGAAAACGTACCCTCTTCCCAATTTCTCGGCGGCGTTACTAATGCCGAAATCGAACGTGCCGCAGGTGCCGACCTGCTTCTGTTTAACGCGCTCGATGTGTTCAATCCAGTGATTGCCGGCATTCCGGATGAACTCACCGAAAACCCGGTCACTTGGGTGAAGCGAGCATGCGGAAGGCCCATTGGCGTCAATCTGGAACCAGTTGATATTGAGGCTGAAATGTCTGAATCCCGTACAGAAATCCCTATGGGTCGGCGCGTCTCTCCCAAGACCCTAGAAAAGGCCAACGAACTCGGATTTGATTTTATTTGCCTCACAGGCAACCCTGGAACTGGCGTCTCCAACGATGCAATCGCCCATTCGATTAAACTCTCCAAAGAGCATTTCGATGGCCTGGTCATAGCCGGGAAAATGCATGGAGCGGGCGTTGCGGAACCTGTCATGACACTCGAAATAGCGCGCAAGTTTGTTGATCTCGGCGTCGACATCCTTCTCGTGCCAGCCCCCTACACTGTCCCTTGCTTCCAAGAAGCAGACCTGCGCGCCATCGTAGACTTTGTACGATCCCACAACGTAGACAAGTCAATTGAAGAAAAGGTTCTCGTCATGGCGGCGAACGGGACAAGTCAAGACTCCTGCGACAGCGAGACCATTAAGAAAATAGGCCTTGCAGCAAAAGCCGCTGGCGCTGACCTCCAACATATCGGGGACTCCATGAACGGTATTTGTCTGCCCCAGAATATCTTCACGCTTGGACAAGCCCTTCGTGGCTACAGGCATCAGATCGTCATGCTGAGCCGCTCTGTGATACGTTAAGGTAGCCTCGCCCACGCTACATCCCGACTGAGGCACCCATCGGATACCACCAACATGCAAACTGAGGCTCCAATGCTCGATACACACGAAAAACGGCCACTCTATTTACAGCTCACCGACGCGCTGCTCAAGCAGATCGTCGATGTATATCAAGCAGACGATAAACTTCCAACAGAAATGGAACTTTGCGACGAATACGCCGTAAGCAGAACAACCGTCCGACTTGCCATGAGTGAGCTGGAGCGTCGTGGAAGTATCTATCGAATCCAAGGTAAGGGATCGTTTGTTGCACCGAAACGCGTTAGCGAGCTCAATTCACTTTTAGACTTTGACTTTGCAAGCCATTGCGATGGTGTTGATCCGGATACCATCACCAAACATTTCGGCGGCCGCACATCAGGTCGTCCAATTTCCGTAATGATGCTCCAGCAATTTGGATGCCAAAGTCGTGATGAGATTCAGCGTCTTGAACTGACCTACGAACTTGAAGGCAGCTTCATAGGCGCTGATACGTTCTTCATTTCAAAGTCGCGCGTTCCGAATAATCAGTTAGATTTTCAGGCATTTAGCAAAATCATGGACGAGTTGTCCAAGTCTGTCCAATCTGCTCGAGAAAGCTATAGAGCACGTCAGCTTAGCGATTCCGAAGCCAGCAATTATGGTGTTGCAAAACTTCCGGTCATCGAACTAACTCGTCATGCTTATGACTCCGGAGGCAAATTAATTGCCATTACTTGCCGCACCGTCTTAACTGGACAAATCCCTTATCAAAACTTTATTTTCAAGTCCTAATGTTCTTTTTCTTTTGTCTCGATCTGTAACACGTAGCCGAGTTTTTAAGTCCTAACTGTTACAGATTGAGACAATTTGATAGTGAAGTCCCCATTTGCGCTTCATGTCGCGTTGCGTTGACACGCCAATCCCTCGCCACGGCAGGGCAAACGTATAGCCCACAGCGCTAGCTAGCAGATGACCTGCGTGTGTTCCTCGATGGCGGCGCGGTCCTCGGCGGCGATACCTGGCTCGCACACCACGGCGTCTAAATTGTCCAGGCGACAGAAGGTATAGAAATCGCGCTTGCCGATCTTGCTGGAGTCGGCGATCAGATAGCGCGAGTCTGCCTTGCTAAAAGCGAGCTGCTGGATACGGCCCTCGTCCATGTTGGACGTAGACACGTCACCGTCCAAGATGCCGTTGGCGCCGATAAACGCCGCATCGATGCCCAGCGCGCGCAGGGTATCCTCGGCCGTTGGTCCCACAAAAGCGGCGGTGCGGCGACGGTACATACCGCCCACGAGGCACAGCTCGCAGTCTTCGCGCGCCTCGAGCAGGTTAAACACCGAAAGCGAATTGGTCACAATGCGCAGGCGAAACGTCGGCAGCATCGAGGCCATCTGCTCAACCGTGGTGCCCGTGCCCAAAAAGATGGTCGAGCCCTCCTCGATAAGCTCCACAGCACGGCGCGCAATCTGCAGCTTTTCCTCGGCATGCTTAGTGCGCTTTTCGCTGTGCGAATACTCATGGCGCAACATAGCGTGCGGACGGCCCTGTGCACTGCGGGCTCCGCCGTGCACGCGCTCGATCTCGCCTAGGCTCGCAAGTTCTTCGAGGTCGCGGCGAATCGTCATGTCCGAAACGCCCAACGCATCCGAAATCTCTTTGACCGAGACCGTGCCCTGCTCCTCGAGCAGCTGACGAACCTTATCCTGTCGCTCTGCCTTAATCACGATGAATCCTCGCCGTTCTTTGCGCGCATATCATTCAAACAGTAACGAACAAATTGTATCAGACTCGTACGCGTCAAAAATGAACGCCCGCACAGCTCCAATCATCACTTTTTTGAGAAAAATACCCCCAGCTTTAGTGGGGTGTAGTGATAATCTCGCCTGTTCGCGCTACAGTTTGTCGGAAATACCTCGATGTTAGGAACCAAATGATCACTTCCGAGCTTTTCGGCACCGCGCCGTGCGGTACCCCCGTTCATCGTTACACCCTCGACGGGCCCGAGATCTGCGTTCGCATTATGGACTATGGCGCCACCGTGCTGGGTATCGATGTGCCCGACATTCCCGGCAACGTGCGCGATGTGGTGCTGGGCTTCGATAAGCTCGAGGATTACTTTGACAACCCCGCCTGCTTTGGCGCGACCATCGGCCCCGTGGCCAACCGCACCGCGGGCGCCACGATCACCATCGCCGGCACGGACTGGCATATGCCCACCAACGAAGGCATCAACAACCTGCACAGCGATCTTGAGCACGGCCTACACAAGCGCGTGTGGGACGTTGAACTC